>JBLNEL010000287.1:0-27961 GCA_050262615.1 Bacillota bacterium | reverse complement strand
AGTCCAAGGTCCAAAGTCCAAGGTCCAAAGTCCAAGGTCATGAAGAGTCGTCTAGTCGTCTAGTCCAACGTCCAATGTGACTTAGTGACGGGTTATTTAGTACGGCGGTATTTGAGGAAGTCATAAATAATACAGAGTGGGATGGGGGTTAATGTTAAGGAGGGGGTTATGAGGCTTATGTATTCTGCCGGGAGGAGTAAGGAAAAGGAAAATGAGCAGGTTTATAATATTTTCAGGAGTTATCTTTTTAACCCTCTTAAAAGCGGTCTGTCAGGTTTTGCGTTATTTTTAGGCTTTCTAACAGTTATAAAGTATATAAGTGTTCTTATTGGCAGTCAGCCGGTGTTTACGATAGACATTGCTGATATCAGTCTTTCAGGGCTGGGGTTTATTTTATTTTCGCTTCTAAAGTTTCTGGAGAATTTCAGGGATAAGGAAATGTAACCTCTAGAATTCAGAATGTCTGGAAGACAGAGAATTCAGGGATAAGGAATTATAAAGCGGTACTTTTAATTAAAAGTCCGCTTTACATTAAAATTTATAAAGATTTTTAATACTCAGAGAGGCGTCTACAATCAGACTTCGACGTTGCTGTTGAGTTTTTCTGTTCTATCGGCAAGTTTAAGCTGTTCGACAAGTTCAGAAAGGTCGCCTTCAATAATACCCGAGAGGTTATAAAGAGTAAGTCCGATCCTATGGTCAGTGACCCTGTTCTGGGGGAAGTTATAGGTTCTGATCTTATCGCTTCTATCTCCGCTTCTAACGATTGATTTTCTCTGGGCTGCAATTACGTCGGTCTGTTCTTTCTGTTTCATATCATAGAGTCTGGCTCTTAAGACCTTCATAGCTTTCTGTCTATTCTTAAGCTGCGAGCGTTCATCCTGGCACTGAACAACAATACCGCTCGGGATATGAGTAATTCTGATAGCAGTTTCGACCTTATTAACGTTCTGGCCGCCTGCGCCGCCTGAGCGGTAGACATCAATTCTCAAGTCGTTAGGGTCGACGTCGATCTGGACATCTTCGACCTCAGGCATAACGACCACAGAAGCTGCCGAGGTATGCACACGTCCGTTAGTTTCAGTCAACGGTACTCTCTGTACCCTATGGACGCCGTTTTCGAATTTAAGGTCGCCATATACGCCCTGTCCATTTAAGGAAAAGACAACTTCCTTAATACCGCCAAGTCCACCTGATTCGCTTATATCGATAATTTCTTTTTTCCAGCCTTTAACCTCAGCAAATCTGGAGTACATTCTATATAAGTCGAAAGCAAACAATCCGGCCTCATCGCCGCCTGTTCCTGCGCGGATCTCGACGATTACGTCTTTATTATCGTTAGGATCCTTAGGGATGAGGATGATCTTTATTTCTTCTTCAAGTTTTTCCTTTTCGTTTTTAAGATCTTCGAGTTCAGACTGAGCAAGTTCAGCAAGTTCCTTATCCTCGCCTTTTTCAATTATCTCACGATTTCCCTCGATATTCTTCAGCACCGCTTCATATTTATCGTAAGCCTCGACAACCTCAGTAAGGTCGCTTCTTTCCTTGCTTAAAGAGATAAGCTTTTCCTGGTTATTTACAATATCAGGATCTGAGAGCTGTTCATTAATCTTCTCAAATTTTTCCTTAACGGCTCTTAACTTCTCTATCAATTCCATATTTTAATATTTCTCTGTCTTATTAAAGCGCGGTGTTATGCTTCCGGCCTATTTTTTCTAAGCTAATTTAGTGTTTATTTTTTGTGAATTACAAATATAACAAACGAAAAGCTTAAAAACTAAGTAAATAAGATTGCCGGGAGGCAGTCAGTCACAGTTATCTGCTATTTCGTTTGTGTAATATATTATTTAATTTCAGCATGAGCTTTCATAAAGATTTTTGTATGTTTTTGAAAACAAGAATAAAACTGAACCAATATTAAACTGAACCAATATTAAACGGACATAAATATATGAGTACAACTGCCACCTACAAAGCTTCAGTTCCCTCAGGCGCAGGGGGGGTAAAAGCAGAGGCTGATGAAGCCAAGAAGAAGAAGAAAAGAATTGCCTCTGTAGACGCATTCAGGGGATTCACGATGTTAGCCATGATATTTGTAATACAAGTAGCCGGTTACACAGATCTGCCCTTTACTATGTCGTGGTTCGGCAGTCCGCCGGTTTCCACATTTCATCATGCAGCCGATGCCATTGGCAGCACAGGCATAGGGCTTACGTTTACCGATCTGGTAGCGCCGTTTTTTGTATTTATAGTCGGCATGGTACTTCCCTTCAGCAAGAAAAGCCGCAGCGGAATGGAATGGTGGAAGCATGTAGGTACGAGGACATTCATGCTGATCGCATTAGGTATAGTTTACATTTCATTAATACTTGGTATTTCTTACTGGTGGGGAATTCTTCAGGCAATCGGAATAGCATATCTAATGGGGGCCTCATTTATGCTGCTTAAGCCGACCTGGCGCTGGGTGGGCATATTTGCAGTAGCAGTTTTTCACCAGTACATGTCGCTTACCTTTCCCTGGTGGACACATTTAGGTGATCCTAAGGCTGGATTTCTTACCATAGCAAACTTTGCAGGCGACCCGTTAAGGCCGCTTACAATTCACTGCACGCCATGGGCATCAATATCTTACGGTATAATTACAGTTGTCGGCACACTGCTTGGTGAAGCGATCTTAAGTCATTCAACAAAGAAGATAATTACTCAGTCGATAATAATAGGGTCTGTTTTCTGCATAATAGGATATATGCTTCACATTTACAGCTGGCCTGTATTTGCGATGAACAAGGAAATAGTTTCATCTTCCTATGCGCTATTCACCTCAGGAGTTGCGGCCTTCACGTTCCTGATCTTCTTTCTTATCATGGATGTTGCACAGGTTCAGAAGTGGGCATATCCATTTATAGTATTTGGTTCGAATGCACTTTTAGGATACTTTTTGCAGCCGATAGTAAGGATCTTTCTTTATGCCCTTGGATTTAAGATATACTTAGTCGGTCACAGCGGCTGGATGGGAATGTTTGTCGGTCTGCTCTGGACGGCCTTGCTTTGGGTAATCTTATTATACTGCAACAAGAAGAATATTTACTGGAAGATTTAACAGTTTTTACTGGAATGTTTAATGGATATTAAAACTTATCTGATATGTGCTGCTTTTACAGCAGCTTTAATGGTTCTTTTTGTATTTATAAATTTTCCTTATTACAAGATAACTTATGGAGCAAAGGCAAAGAAAATTGTTGTAAGGACAATTCTGCTTAACACACTTGCGATACTGATAGGCTGGGCGCCGGTTGTTTATTTCTGGGCTGAGTTCAGTCTGAAGTATCTACTTCCCTTTGCCTGCACTTTGGGAGCTTTAGGCTGTGTAGGAAGCCGTTTCCTATATACGGAGATAATACCGGAAGAACTTGCAAAGACGATACTAGAAATTATTGAACGCAGGTCTGCGAATCCAGAAAGCAGGGCTGACAAATAGACAACTTAAAACCGGAAAACATAAAAACAAGCTTATATTTTGGAAAAAGTGATGTTAAAAGAGCTTATAGAGAAAAACCGCAGTTACAGAAGATTTTTTCAGCAGGAGAAGATTGAACGTTCAACCTTAGAGGAGCTAGTAGATCTTGCAAGGCTATCGCCTTCTGCAGCCAATCTTCAGCCGTTAAAGTATTTTATATCATCAGAAGCAGAGACAAACGAAGTTATATTTCCGCATCTTGCCTGGGCCGGTTATTTAAAGGACTGGCCGGGTCCGGAAGAAGGAGAAAGGCCATCGGGGTACATAATAATACTTGGCGACAAGGATATAGCCTCAAATTTCGGGTGTGATCATGGCATCGCATCGCAGAGCATACTTTTAGGGGCTGCTGAAAGGGGTTTAGGCGGATGCATAATTGCATCGATACAGAAAAAGGAATTAAAGGATAAGTTAAATATTCCCGAGAAGTTTGAAATACTTCTTACCATTGCCCTCGGCAGGCCAAAGGAAGTAGTGCACATTGAGACTATAGATGAAAGCGGAAGTGTAAAGTACTGGAGGGACAGTGAAAGTCATCATCATGTGCCTAAGAGAAGACTTGAGGATGTCATTTTATAGTCCAAAGTCGAATCAGGACGGGAGACGAGGGACGAGGGACAAGGGACGGGAGACAAGGGACGGGAGACGAGGGACGGGAGACAAGGGACGAGGGACGGGAGACAAGGGACTATTTGATTTTACCACGCCCGACCTGCCATGCCATAGATCCTCCAAAGGCGGAGAGGTCCTCCAAAGGCGGAGAGGTCCTCCAAAGGCGGACAAGTCCTCCAAAGGCGGACAGGTCCTCCAAAGGCGGACAAGTCCTCCAAAGGCGGACAAGTCCTCCAAAGGCGGACAAGCAGGAACGGGGGCTAACGCAAGCAAGCTACTTGGACTATATTATAGCGGGGTTTGGTTATTTAGGGATTGTGAAGTAGAAAGATGCTCCGTTACCCTCTTCGGATTCGACCCAAATGCGTCCGCCATGATGTTCTACTATTCTTTTGCAAACCGAGAGGCCGATACCTGTGCCCTGATAGGTTTCGCGGTCATGGAGTCTTTGAAATATTACAAATATTCTTTCAAAGTATTCGGGATTAATACCAATTCCATTATCTTTTATGCAGAACCTGAAGAATCTGCCCTTCTGCTCTACAGAAATATTTACGACAGGAATATTTTCGCCTTTGAACTTAATAGCATTTGTAATAAGGTTTTGGAAGAGCTGTTTCATTTGTATTGGATTAACGCAAAGCACAGGGAGTTTCTGGATATTTATCTGAGCCTTTGAATCAGAGATCAGAATCTGGAGGTCCTTAAGCACCAGGTCAATTACGTTATTAAGGTCAGTTACCTCAAATCTTTGCTTCTCTGAAGTAATGCGTGAATATGAAAGCAGGTCCTGGATAAGCAGGTGCATGCGTTTTGATCCCTCAATAATAAATGCCATAAACTGTGAAGTTTTTTCATCGAGGGAATTCTTAAGGTATTTTTCGAGGAACATAGTATAGTTAGAGATCATTCTAAGCGGTTCCTGGAGGTCGTGACTAGCGACATAAGCAAACTGTTCAAGGTCGGCATTACTGCGTTTTAATGCATCCAAGGTCTGTTTTAGTGATTCTTCAGCCTGGCGGCGTTCTGTTACATCGAGCACAAGTGAGAATACAGATACAAGTTTTCCATTAGGGTCAACAAGGGCAGAATTATACCATTCGCAAGTAATTACCGAGCCATCTTTCCGGTAGTTGCGGTTTGTATGCAGGTTGCTTGTTTTTTCAGAGGCAAGCATATCGGCGCTAAGTTCGGCAACGCGCTGAGCGTCCTCCTCATAGACCCATTTAAACTCGCCAATTGTCTTACCCAATACCTCATCGCTGGTCCAGCCAAAGATCTTCTCAGCATTTTTTGACCATTGAATGATCTGGTACTTATCGTTGAATTCAATGACCGCCAGGGGAGAATTTTCCACATGGAATTTCAGCTGCTGGAGGGCTTTCTGAAGAGATTCCTCGGCCAGTTTGCGTTCAGTAATATCCGTAGAAAGTATAAAAATTCCTTCAGGTACAGGCTGGACCTTTACCTCATACCAGGCTTTAGAGCCATCGTGAAAGGTAAAATCAGAGTCGATCATCTGCAGAACTCTTTCCTGCATGCATTTTTTATAAGCCTTAATGAATTCGCTATTTTCCACTCCGGGAATAAGATCGAACATATTTCGGCCGATCATTTCTTCTTTTTTAAGATGGGCATGTCTGGCGTTAATATCATTTACATAAAGGTAATTCCAGTTAAAGTCCAGAATTGCGCAGCCCTCCATCATATGGTCAAGAGTACTGCGGTATCTTTCTTCAGTTTCCCGGCGTGAGCGTTCAGCTTTATTTCTTTCTTCCAGGTCGAGAATAATGCCAGCCCAGTTAATAATTGCGCCCTGAGGGTCCTTAACCGGTTCAGCTTTTGATAAGACCATATGGTAGCCGCCGTCGGCATTGAGCATTCTGAATTCAGCTTCCCACTTCAGGCCTGAATGTATCGATCTTTTCCATTTTTCATACATCTGCTCCCTATCATCTGGATGGATCAAATGACTCCAGCCATTAGAAGAAATCTCATCCTGAGTCATACCTGTAAATTTCAGCAGAGATTTGCTTGAATATTTATTTTTTCCATCGGCGCCGGCGATCCATATTCCAACAGGTAAAGTCTCGCTAATTATCTGAATCAATTCCCTTGCGGCAGAAAGTTCATCCAGCGCGAAGTCTTGATTATTCTGTTTTGTCGAACTGTTCAGCATAATACCACCGAGAGAATCAGGAAAATTATTCCCGTTTTCCATGCAAATGTTATCTCCTAAGAGCCTTCAGCAGGTGAAAGCTGCTAAAATTATCTGTTATAATGGTTATCTGCAATATCAGCAGTTTATGGGATAAAAATTAAATACAGAGGCATCTCCTGTCTGAACATAACTGAATTACGGTTGAATTTCAAGTAGTACAGAATTATTGTTAATACACCGGTTTGACACATAAATAATTCCAATCCCGGGATGGTTAAAAGTGATTCATTGACTCAAAAGTAAATATAACTCAAAGGCCGGGAGGTTCATAATTAATGCAATTCCGGAGCAGTAATAAATGATTCATTATCTCAGAAGCAAAATCGGGCAATAGATTAGCTGAAGCGGCATTGTTCCGGGCTGGTTTTATGAATTCATTAAGGCGGCAGGCAAAATCCAAGGGGGCCGCAGGTCTAAGGGGGCCGCAGGTCTAAGGGGGCCGAATGCAAAATATAAAGAAGGCAATATACATAGTATAAAGCTGATTCTCAGGGATGGCAGATTTTTGATGATCTTACTTAAATATTAAGTATTTTTTTGAAACAGAATTTAATTATTTTAGGACACATAAATCCAGTTTAAGCTTTCACCAATTTCAGGAGGATATCATGATGAAAAAATCTGTTCTATTAATACTTATAGGCAGCAGAAAAGAATCTGCTGTAAATGTTCAGAAAGTTTTAACCGGCTGGGGATGCATAATAAAGACCAGGTTAGGTGTGCATGATGGGGTTCTGGATAATTGTTCAGATCAGGGGTTATTGATGCTTGAGCTTGCAGGTGAAGATGAAAAGAAAGAAGAGCTTGCGAGGAAAATAGGTCTAATAAAAGGAGTATCTTCAAAGCTGATAAATCTGGAAGTCGGAGAATAAAATAGTCCAAAGTCCAAGGTCCAAAGTCATTAAAAGTCTTCTAGTCCAAGGTCACTAAGGGTCTTCTGGTCCAAGGTCGTTTGGTCCAAAGTGGCTGGGTGACTGATTATTTAGTGCGGACGGATTTTAAGGAAGTCCAATCTCTGAAGTTTGGGTGCGGGTACGGGAAGGGTTGAGGAAATGGGACAGTTACTGTCCCATTTCTTCAAATGTTATTTATTCTTTTACAAGGATTGCGGCCCATTTGGGGGCGACAGTAATTTTCAGTTTTCCATTTTCTGCATTCAGCTGAGTGTTTTCGTTAAGCTGGTCTTTATAGACTGACTTTGATTTTACCGGCAGATGGGCAGTCTGAGGATTACTGCTGTTATTAATTACTACAATCACCTGTCTGCCATTATAATTGCGTGAAAATCCATAGAGTTCCTTTCCATCATCAACAAGGATAGTTTTATAATCTCCAAGCTGAAGAGCCTCATTTGAATTTCTGACAGAGATCAGTTTTTTATAATGGTTAAAAAGATCTTTATTAAATTCCACTTTATCTGCGGTCTGCTTTTTAGTCTGATCGGGAAGCGTGATTTCATCTGAGTAGTTCATATCGTCCCAGACCATTGGTTTACGGCAATCGGGATCATTAGCGCCCCACATTCCAGCCTCGTCGCCATAATAGACCATTGGTGCGCCAAGGTAGGTCATCTGAAAAATGACCATCAGTTTCTGAGTTTTAAGCTGTTCATCTGAAGGTTTTCCCGTATTATATTTAGGGTTAGATGCTTTTGAGAGGTTGAAGAATTTCGACCATTCGCGATAGAGTCCAACATCTGCATTAGCCACGTGTGAGCCGAGGCGGTGGGTGTCGTGGCTATCGAAGAGGTTCTGCTGTACATATTCAATTCCGCCGGGAAAAGCATTGCGCAGTTTTTTTAATTTCTTATCGAACTCAGTTGTTGTAATGCGGTTTTTAACATCGATAAAATATTCTGAAGAAGTAAAGGCAAAGTTATAATTCATAACTGCATCAAACTCATCACCTTTCAGGTAAGGTTTAAGGACATTTATTGAGTCGATGACCTCAGCAGTGAGGTAAGTTTCGGGGTTAAGGGATCTAACAAGATGTCTCCATTTTTTCCAGAATGCATGATCGACGCAGTAAGCAACGTCAAGTCTCCAGCCATCGATACCTGCTTTAAGGTTACCGTTAGCCTGAGGGTCCATCCAGCGTCTAGTTGCGGCGAAGATATAATCGCGCGGGCCTTTTACAATTCCTTCTTTATCTTCCCTGAGTTCAGGCAATTCTTTAACATTAAACCAGCCGACGTAATCAAACTTAGTACCCTTAACAGGGTCGTCCCAGGAATTAATAGTAAACCAATCCTTAAATCTTGATTTCTGCTGGTTTTTAAGGACATCCTGGAAAGCAAAGGAATTTACACCCATATGGTTAAAGACTCCGTCGAAGATGATCCTCATATTTCTTTTATGTACTTCACCAATAAGTTTAAGCACCAGTTTATCAGCGGAAGTCCACTGCCAGGTTGACGGATCGTCAGGAGTTTCAGATGCAATTATTTTTCTATCCCCTTCGGGGTCTGGTCCAAAGTTAGGGTCGACGTGGTGGTAAGTAGCCCCGTCGTACTTATGAAGCGAAGGTGCTTCAAACACGGGGTTAAGGTAAATTGCATTTACGCCCAGGTCCTGCAGGTAGTCAAGTTTATCCAATATTCCCTGTATATCGCCGCCATAGCGGCGTCTTTGTATATTAAACCAGATATCCTTTCCGTTTTTCTTTTCATAGGGCTGAAGTTCATACCAGTCGGAAGTCCACGGGTGGATTTCCCAGGGTGAGGTAGAGTCATGCGGCCATGAGCCCTGGATATTTTCAACTTTAGGATCATTATTTTTGTCGCCATTGCGGAAGCGTTCAGGGAAGATCTGGTACCATACAGCACTTTTAGCCCAGGCTGGTAGGAACTCGCTGGAAGACTTTTTTACTTTCATATTGGTTTCAGATTTTGTTTGGGCTGAAATTGAATTTAGCTGACCTGTCAGAAGCATTATCAAGCAGAAAGCGAGGCTAAGGCAAAGGGTAATTTTATTTCTGCTGATGCTGCTATTGCTGATACTATTATTATAAATATTCATTTTTTTTAATTCTCCGCAATTTCTAAAAAATTAACATGTCTAAAAATAGAGTTTTAGAGGGGAGAAAACAAAAAATAGTCCAAAGTCCAATGTCCAATGTCCAAAGTCGAATCAGGAAAAAAGTCCATAGTCCAAGGTCCAAAGTCCATAGTCGAATCAGGACAGGAGACGAGAGACGAGGGACGAGGGACGGGGGACGAGAGACGGGAGACTAGAAAAGATTGAGCAGAATGGGCGGGATAATGCACTTTTTATGAATATGGGATGATGCAGGGGAAAGGTAATGCACTTGTTACAAATAAATAAGGGATACGGATGGAGATGGAGATGTAGGGGTGTGGGACTTAAGTTAATTAAGTCCGCACATTCCTGAAGCACAGCCGCCATAGGGGTTAGCTGCAGGGCATTTGCCGCCTGCGCATGAATCTTCAAAGGTTTTTGAGGAGCTACCCTGAACTGACGGGCTGAAAGTAGAAAGCAGCTTTTTATAATTTACTGAATTGCACTGAGGGCAGACAACTTCGCTGGTATTGCTGCTTGATTTATGTAAAATTTCAAATCTTGTATTGCAGTCTTTACATTGGTACTCAAAAATCGGCATTTATCACTACTCCTGTTATTTATATAAAATTTGAATTTGGGTTTATTAAATGGTTCAATACTTATTTGAGTTATTCTTTAAGTCCCAGGAACAGCAGCAGTCTGTTATGAGCGTCTTCAGGCAGTTTAACGTTATATTGTTTATAAAAGCCAATAGTAGTTTCAACTGATTTGAAGTAAGTCTGGCAGCCGCCGCAGTTTTCGAGATGCTCTTTGATCTCAAGGCATCTGGGTGAACTTAATTCCTCGCCCAGATTGTCACAGATGTGACTCATTACTTCTTTACAGGTAACTTTATTTTTCATATTTAAATGTCTTATTTAATTCATTTCTTAAGAATGCTCTTGCCCGGTGGAGTCTGGACTTAACAGCCGGCACAGAGAGATTTACTATTTTTCCTGCTTCTTCTGTCGAGAGTCCCTCGACATCTCTTAAGAGGAACACTATTCTATATTCAGGCGGCAGTTTCTGTATAGCATCGTCGAGTATTTTCTTCAGTTCATTATTTTCAGCAACAATTCCGGGTGAAACCGACCAATCGCTAATTGATTTTTCATCAATATAAGTATCCTCATCATCTAAAGAAGCGGCTGTATACTTTTTATTAGAACGGGCCAGCATCAGGCAGTGGTTTGCAACGATAGTATAAAGCCATGTAGAAAGCTTACTTTTCTTATCGAACTGATGGAGGTTTTTAATCATGCTGAAGAAAGTTTCCTGCATCGTATGTTCAGCTCTTTCACGGTCGCGGCAGATCTTAAAAGCAAAGTTATAGACCGTCTGCTCATAAGACTTTACCAGTTCCGATAAAGCTTTTCTATCGCCTGACTGAGCCTGAGATATTAATTGATTTTCATCCATTATGTGTGATGCTTTATGTTTATATAAGATTCGGGTCGGCACTAAATAATATCAGTGCAATAAAATTTCCCTTAAAATTTAATAAAACAAGTAAAAAACCTGTACAGTAAATATAAAGATTAATTTTTGAATTCCAGACTTCGCCACAGGTACCAGCTTGCAATGGAGTTAAAGGGAGCCCAGTTATTCTTTACTGACACTTTTCTGACGGTCTTCTCATCGGGCAGGGTTTTAAGCTTATAGTTAGTCATCACTGCTTTTTTGATACCCAGGTCGCCAACCGGGAGCACATCAGGTCTGCAGAGAGTAAAGATCAGAAACATATGGGCAGTCCACACGCCAATTCCTTTTACCTGAGTAAGTTCTGTTATGATCTGTTCATCGGTTTTCTTACTTATATTCTTAAAAGTAATCTTTCCGGAGGCAACCTTATCCGAGAGGTCTTTAATATATTTCACCTTTGCATTAGAGAGTCCAAGTCCTCTAAGGATCTGGTCGTCCGAAGCTATAATAATATCAGGTGCAGGTGTACCGCCGAAGAAGCTCATAAACTTTTTAATAATCGAGTCAGCCGCCTTCATCGAGAGCTGTTGTCCTATAATAGCCTGGAGCAGTGAGTTATAGTAATCGTTATGGGGGCGGAGCGGGCATTTTCCCGTTTTACTGATTATTTCTGCCAGCTTTGGGTCGTTAGAGGCAAGGTAAAGAATTCCGTTTTCAATTTCGGTTTTTTTCATTATTATTGGTTCAACCTTTTAATAATCCAAGTTATCATTATGTTTCCACAGTTATTAACCGCACTTAAAGAAAATATACTGTTCGATAAAGTTAAGGAATCTGATCTTAACTTTCACATCAGTTTAGAAAATTTAATGGACAGGAAGTCCGGCGAATCGATTTATGCTGAAGGAGAACCGGGGGACTGCATTTTTCTATTAATTTCAGGAGAAGTTGCCTTAAACAAGACGCATTTGTTAGGCAAGCCGAGAAAAGAAATAGTTGCGGAGAATAATTTCTTTGGAGAAGAGGATTTTCTGGAGAACATGCCGAGGACATCCTCGGCCTATGCATTAGAAGATTCGACTTTAGTACGGTTAGACCGGGAGATATTAAGTCGTCTCTGTACTTCAAGCGAGCAGTTTTTCTGCAATATCAGGCGTATCAAAAATGAATTTCCATCTGAGGAACTTTCCCTGGATGAATTTGCACCGATGGAAAACTTCGAGCCGATGGAGGGCTTAGAACCATTAGAAAACTTTGAGCCGGGTGAGATCCTTCGGGCGGGTGAGGTGCCTGAGCCGGGAGAGACAACGGATCCGGGTAAGATGACTGAAGCGGGTAAGACAACGGATCCGGGTAAGATGATTGCTCCGGAAGAAATGATTAATACGGAAGAGATGATTGAGCCAGAAGAAATGATTAATACGGGAGAGATGGTTGACCCGGGAGAGATGACGGGGCCTGGTGGGGTGATAGAACAGGGAGAGATGAAGGAACCGGGTGAAAGCGATAAAACATTAGAAGAATCCAGCCCATTTCTAGTCAGCCCTGAGTCTTTTGAGTCAGCAGACGGGTCAAAGGATTCCGAAAGTGCATCAACTGAAGAAACCAGCAAGCCGGAACCGGCAGATGAATCTGATAGAAATCAAATGGAATTTTTAGCAGAGGCCAGTGATGATCTTCAGAGAGTGGAATTTCAGGCAACTAAAATTCCTGAAGAAGATGAAATTCAGATAGAGCAATTATCTACAGTAGAAAAGCAGGAGGAAGGAGTTTATAATAAAGAAATTGCAGCTGAAATTCCAACAGCTGAAATTCCAATAAACGAAGCTCTTACTGATAAAACTTCTATTGAAAAAATTTCTGCTGAAAAAATTTCTGCGGATGAAATTCCTATGAATAAAGATCAAGCTGAAGAGCTTACTGCGGATGAGCTTTCTGCGGATGAGCTTTCTGTGGATGAAATTACGGTTAATGGATCTTCTGGTAATAAATCTTCTGACAATGAATTTCTTAGTGCGGCTGGTGCTTATGGGAGTTTCGGCAACAGAACCTTTGAGAGCAGTTCCAGAGCAGGCGGAGATCCTGTTTCTGAAGATTCAGAGCAAATAAACACACCTGTTCAGACAAAAGAAATGCCTAAAGGAACCTCAGCTGAAACTTCTGAAAAAGCTTCAGTTAAAGAGGATGATAAGACATCTGAGGAGACAAAGCCCGAGCTTCTGACGTTAAAGACAATCAATTCCTTTGTTCAGGATATAAAGAAATCCGTATTAGTCAGCAAGCGCTATGCTGAGCACTTAAGGGCAAAGGAGCTTACACCTGATGTCGGTCAGGTTGTTGATCTGATGCTTGAGCAACTTTGTCATGCAGCCGGATTAGTGCAGAGTATTTCGAGTTACTCTGAAGAGAAAGTTATACTTAATTCCGTAAACTGCAGTCTCAATGAAACACTTGATGCAGTAATTGAGAAGATGTCATTTACGGGCAATATCAGGAACTATGAAATTATAAAAAAATACGACAAAGACATTACAGTAAAACTTGACAGGACGGAGTTCTTCCAGGCCTGCATGCACATTGTAAGCTATGCATGTGATTCAATGCCGGAGGGAGGAAAGATCTATATTACGACGAAGAACAGAAAGAAATCAGCAGATATAATGTTTAAGGACACTGGTCCGGGAATATTAGAGAGTCTTATAGACAAGATCTTTGAGCCTTTCAGCAATTACGGCAAAAACGACAGTAATTCGCTTGGGCTTTCGGTTACAAGGAAAATAATTGCCGCGCATGGCGGAAGTATTAGTGTAAAGAACACCCCGGGAGAAGGGGCGACATTTATAATTACACTTGCTTCAGCCGGATAGATGGAAGCTAAGGCCGGATAAACAAACATATCGGGCTTAAGAGCGGGGCTTAAGAGTGAGTAAGCAAGAACGAATAGATAAAGGTCCGGGCTACAGATATAGTAAGCTATGGCGCGGATAAGCAAAATGGCACAGGATTAAAGGTATAAGCCCGTCTGACAGGCAAAAAGTCCCGAGGGCAAGAGTAAAAGAGCGGCGGGCAGTAAAAAAGAGCCGGCTTAAAAAGAGTAAAGAACAAAAAAAATTATATGCCATTTCTGTTACAGGAATGGCATTTCTTTTAGAACAGGTCATATGCGATATAATTTAATTACAATATTAGGTCCAACTGCAACAGGCAAAACAGCGCTAGCTGCAAAGCTTGCCTATGAATTTCAGGGTGAGATAATATCGGCAGATTCGAGGCAGGTTTACCGGGGCATGGATATCGGCACCGGCAAAGATCTTAAAGATTACGAAATAAATGGAATAAAAATCCCTTATCACCTTATAGATATAATAGATCCGGATGAGGAATTTAATTTATTTCTTTTTCTTAAAGATTTCTATAATGCTTTCAGGATGATCCGTGATGATAAAAAAACTCCATTTTTTACCGGCGGCACGGGATTATTTCTGGATGCTGTTCTTCACAGTTATTCGTTAAAGGAAGTGCAGGATCAAGGCAGCTACACAAAGCTTAACTCCCTTCCGGTAGAAGAATTAAGAGAAAGGCTTTTAAGACTAAATCCAAAGCTGCATAACACTACAGACATACTTGAAAAAGAAAGGATCATAAATGCGATCATGGTAGCCGAAGCAAGAGAAGTAAGTCATTCGATCAAGAAAGAAGAAATAAACTCGCTTGTTATAGGTGTGAATGTTGAAAGGCAGGTTGTAAAGCAGAGAATTACAAAGCGGCTGAAAGAAAGGCTTAGCGGCGGAATGATAGAGGAAATAAAGAGCCTGGTTGAAAAAGGGCTTAGTTACGAGAAGCTTAATTTTTTCGGACTCGAATATAAATTAATAGGGTTATACCTTCAGGGGCAGCTAAGCTACAATGATATGTATCAGAAGCTTAACAGTGCAATACATGAATTTGCCAAAAGGCAAATGACATGGTTCAGGAAAATGGAGCGTGAAGGGATTAAAATAAACTGGATCGATGGACCAGACCTGGAGAAAGCCCGTGAAATTATATTAAAATACTACTTCGGATGAGGACAGAAGAGAAAATGAAAACCGAAGAAGCAAACCTCTCGCCTATTGAGGTAAGAAAGTATCTGGATAAATATTCACTTAAGGGCTGGGAGCTTGAAGCAAGCGACACTTTAAATGTCAATATGGCAGTTATAATTCCTGCAATTCATGAGTTTGATAATGTAAAAAAACTTCTTTACTCGCTTGCCTCAAATGATGCTACATATTTCTCAAGAACAATTATCATTTTTGCTGTTAATAATCTAATAACGAGCAGTGATGAGATAAAGAAGGATAATTATAATTTAATTTCATTATTACGCAGTATAATTAAAAAAGAAGCGGCAGGCGACAGTCTAACAGAAGAAATTATATCTTCAGGGCTTAGGATTGGTCTAATTGATGCTTCAAGTGACGGGTTTGCTTTTAATGAAAAAGACGGCGGAGTTGGTTTAGCGCGCAAAACCGGGATGGACATTGCATTACGCATTTTTGATTACACTTCAGATGAAAAGAAGATAGTTGTCTGTCTGGATGCCGACTGCACAGTTGAGAGAAATTACATAACGGAGATATACAGGAATTTTCAGACAAGAAAGCTATCTGCTGCGGCTGTAAACTTCAGACATGACAAACCGGATAATTACGAACACGCATGTGCAATTACCTGTTATGAGATCTTTTTAAGGTATTACGTCTTAGGGTTAAAGTATGCAAACTCGCCTTATGCATTTCATACCATTGGTTCAACAATGGCGTGCGACTATCAGAGCTACATTAAAATTGAAGGCATGAACAAGCGCAAGGCAGCCGAAGATTTTTATTTTATGGAGAAGCTGGCGAAGATAGTGCCGGTTGAAAAAATCAATTCTACCTGTATTTACCCATCCTCAAGGGGATCCTGGAGAGTACCTTTTGGAACCGGGCAGAGAGTGAAAAGGCATCTTTCAAAACTTCAGAATGAATATTTACTTTATTCGCCTGATTCATTTGTGATATTAAAAAAGTGGCTTCAGTTATATAATACGACTGAGGCAAAAAGCAGCAGTTATTACATAGAGGAAGCAAAGAAAATTCACACTTCCCTTTCTGAATTTTTAACAGCTCAGAACTTTGAAAGTGATTACAGCCGTATAGTTTCAAACTCAAAAAAGCCGGAGCAATTGCTAAAGCAGAAGTCGGGTTGGTTCGACGGGTTCCGGACCTTAAAGCTTATTCATTATTTAAGGGACAATGGATTTCCTCCTGTAATGATGTTTGATGCATTAGATAAGATATTCAGGCTTACGGGAGCGGATTTTAATTCCGGACGAAATGAAGACATTCCGTCTCTTGAAGTGCAGTCCCGTTACCTGGAATTACTGCGTACAATAAGTTAATTATCCGGAAAGAAGCCGGACATAAGAGTTTCAGGTATATCTTTCTTAAAATTAGCTAAAAAAAACTTTGCTGCTGGTATTTATATTTAAAAACCATTAAAATTACGCTTCAAAAATATTAAACATTCCGGAATACTGATTAAATGGAAACAAGTTCAATAAAAGCGGAAAAAGAGAAAAACCGGGTTGCATTATCATCAGTTATTGCGGCAGTTCTGCTTACGGTTTTTAAGCTTATAGTAGGTTTCTCTACAAACAGTCTTGGTATATTATCGGAAGCTGCTCATTCCGGATTAGATCTTATTGCTGCGTTAGTAACATTTTTTGCTGTAATATATGCTGCCAAGCCGGCAGATGAGGATCATCATTTCGGGCATGGCAAGACTGAAAATCTTTCGGCTTTATTTGAGACCGTTCTACTTCTTATAACCTGCATATGGATCATTTATGAAGTTTATGAGAGGATCACCGGAAAGAATGTAGCGGTTGAAGTAAACATATGGAGTTTTATTGTAGTTATTGTTTCCATTGTTGTAGATATAACACGAAGCACAGCCTTAAAGAGGGTTGCAAAAAAATATAACAGTCAGGCACTTGAGGCCGATGCGCTTCATTTCTCATCTGACATTTACAGTTCGGCTGTTGTTTTAATCGGGCTTGCCGGTTACCTATCCGGTTTTCATTATGCAGATTCCGTTGCCGCATTAATTGTTGCAATTATAGTAATAGCGATAAGTTTAAGGCTTGGCAAGAGGACCATTGATGTACTTATGGATAAAGCTCCTGAAGGTATAAAAGAAAAGATTGAAGATATTGTTTCTTCTATTCCGGAGGTCAGGACTGTGCATGATATAAGGATAAGGAATTCAGGTGCAGATATTTTAATTGAGCTTAACATACATGTAGATCCAGAAATGAATATAAACAAAGCTCATGAAGTTTCGCACAAAGTAGAAGATTCAATCCAGGCTGAAATAAATCAGAGCCGTGTTGTTGTTCATGCTGAGCCGGCATAAATAATACGCACTAAGAACAGCATAAGAAGTTAATTAAGTCTTAATATCCTATTTAAAGATCTGCACATTTATCTTATCAGTGCTTTTATTTTATATGAAGGCTGTTAAATTAATTTAAAGTGAAGAATTAATTTTACGACAGTGAGTCTTTGATCTTTTTATTCTCTCCCCTATTCATTAAATTTGAGGTTCACTAAAATTTTAACAGGATAAAATGTTTTCTGTAATTGCTTACTTATGTGCTATAGTTTTAGCAAATATGACTGTATACTGGTTCGGACCGATCTCGACACCAATCAACGCATTTTTCTTAATCGGGCTTGATCTTACACTCCGTGACAAACTTCATGATAAATGGATGGACAACAAGTTATGGCTTAAGATGTTCATGTTAATTGCAGCAGGGTCAGTCATTACATTTATATTAAACAGAAATGCCGGTCACATTGCCTTAGCAAGCGTTATATCATTTGCAGCGGCTGCTTTTGCTGATGCAATTGCCTACACAGCGCTTCACAAAAAATCCTTTATGATTCGCTCAAACGGATCGAACCTGGCAGGCTCACTTTTAGACTCAGTTCTTTTTCCTACGATTGCCTTTGGAGTTGTAATGCCGTGGGTAATACTCGGGCAGTTTTTCGCAAAAGTATGCGGAGGATTTTTGTGGTCTTTGTTATTAAGCAAGACGAGGAAAAAAGAAAAGCTGGCTTAAGAAAAAAAAAACAGAGAGTGATCAGCTAAGTATTTTAAAACATAAAAAAAAATCCTAAACAGATCCGTATGAAATATATATTCATTGCCGGACCCGGTTTAGGATTTAGTGTCTTAAAAGAAAGACTGAGGTCTAGTTCTTTAATTTTTAGGATTTATTAAATTCTAGTCTTCCCCTATCGCCAAGAGTTACTTTGATAGTATTTCCAGGTGCAATTCCATCCATAAGCATCATCTGTGACAATGGGTTAATCAGATAATTCTGGATGGTACGTTTTAATGGTCTGGCGCCATAGGTAACATCGTAGCCCAGCTGTGAGAGCCAGTCTTTTGCTTCATCATCAACTTCAAGAGTAAGGTTTTTATCAAGCAGCATTTTCCTTACCTTTTCGAGCTGAATATCTACGATCTTACGAAGTTCAGATTTCATTAAAGGCTTAAAGAGTACCACTTCATCAATTCTGTTTAAGAATTCCGGGCGTATAGTTTTTCTTAGCATTTCGATAAGCTTCATTCTCAGGTCATCGAGGATAAAGGGTATCTTATCCTCAGAAGCATTCTCAAGTTTTTCCTGAATCAAATGAGAGCCAAGGTTTGAAGTCATAATAATAATAGTATTCTTAAAATTAACCGTTCTGCCCTGGTTATCAGTAAGTCTTCCATCGTCTAAGACCTGCAGCAATATATTAAATACATCAGGATGAGCCTTTTCAATCTCATCCAAGAGCACAACTGAATATGGTCTTCTTCTTACGGCTTCAGTAAGCTGACCTCCCTCTTCATATCCTACGTATCCCGGAGGAGCGCCAATAAGTCTTGAGACAGAAAATTTTTCCATATATTCAGACATATCAATTCTGATCATAGCATGTTCGTCGTCAAAGAGAAATTCAGCCAAGGCTCTTGCGAGCTCAGTTTTTCCGACGCCTGTAGTGCCTAAGAAAATAAACGAACCGATCGGGCGGTTCACATCCTGCAGACCTGTGCGTGAGCGTCTGATAGCATTTGAGACGGCGCTGACAGCATCCTCCTGTCCAACGATCCTTCTATGTAGTTCATCTTCCATTCTAAGGAGTTTACTTCTTTCGCTCTCGAGCATACGGCTTACAGGTATGCCTGTCCATTTAGCAACGACCTCAGCAATATCCTCAGCATCGACTTCTTCTTTAAGCATTCGATGCTGTTTCTGAATTTCGGACAAAGATTCAGATTCCTGTTTTAATTTTTTCTCAAGTGAAGCGATTGTGCCATAGCGAAGTTCAGCCACTTTGCCCAAGTCGCCCTGGCGTTCATACTGTTCTGCCTGGAGCTTAGCATCTTCAATATCGCTTTTCATTTTTTGTATCTGCTGGATCTTATCCTTTTCAAGTTTCCAGTGGCTTCTAAGCTGAGTGCGTTCTTCATCAAGCTCATGCATCTCGCGGCTTAAGTCCTCCAAGCGGCGTGCGGCCTCGTGGTCTTTTTCTCTTTCGAGTGCGACCTTTTCGATCTCGAGCTGTTTAATTTTTCTTTCTACGGTATCAAGTTCCTCAGGCATCGAGTCGATCTCGATTCTAAGTTTTGATGCTGCCTCATCTATTAAGTCGATAGCCTTATCGGGCAGGAATCTGTCGGAGATATATCTATTTGAAAGCTGTACAGCAGCTATTATAGCAGCATCAGTAATACGCACGCCGTGGTGGACTTCGTATCTTTCCTTAAGACCTCTTAAGATTGAAATTGCGTCCTCCTCGCCGGGTTCGCCTACTAATACAGGCTGGAAGCGGCGTTCAAGTGCTGCGTCTTTTTCAATATACTTTTTATATTCATTAAGTGTAGTTGCTCCGATTGCATGCAGCTCACCTCTTGCAAGAGCGGGTTTAAGTATATTGGCAGCGTCCATTGAACCCTGCACAGCGCCTGCGCCGACTAAAGTATGCAGCTCATCGATAAAGAGTATTATTTCGCCGTTAGAATCCTGCACTTCTTTAATTACAGCTTTAAGTCTTTCTTCGAACTGACCTCTGAACTGAGTACCTGCCACAAGAGCTCCAAGGTCAAGAGCGACGATCTTTTTAGTTTTCAGGTTTTCAGGGACATCGCCGCTTACGATTCTATGGGCGATGCCTTCAGCGATTGCGGTTTTACCTACGCCGGGGTCGCCTATAAGCACCGGGTTATTTTTAGTTCTTCTTGAGAGCACCTGGAGCACGCGTCTTATTTCCTCATCGCGTCCAATTACCGGGTCGAGTTTTCCCGAACGTGCAAGGTCGTTTAAGTCGCGGCCATATTTTTTAAGTGACTGGTAAGTATCCTCCGGGTTCTGAGAAGTAACTCGCTGGCTGCCGCGGATATCCTTAAGAGCAGAGAGTATAGTTTCCCTTGTAACGCCGTTATCTCTTATTAGTTGTCCTGCTCTTCCGTCAGAAGAGACCATTGCGATAAGCAGGTGTTCAGAGGACACGAATTCGTCCTTTAATTTTTTAGCTTCTTCTGAAGCATCGTCAAGCATTTTAGCAGTTGACTGAGAAAGGTGCTGATTTCCGGCCGATGCGCCTGAGACCTTTGGCAGGCGTTCAAGCATTTCATTTATTTTAATTTTTATATGATTAAGATTAACTTCAGCTTTTCTAAGGAAAGAGACAGTAATGCTGTTTTCATCCTGTATCATAGCTGCAAGAATATGCTCAGGTTCAATAACCTGATTACTATAGCTCTGTGCTATTTCCATAGCATTCTGGATTATTTCCTGAGCTTTGACAGTAAGTTTATTAAAGTTAAAAGCCATAGTATTTTTCCCCTAATTCAATTTTTCACTTATACCACTTTCTGCGCAAAAGAGTTTCAATTTGAAGTATTAATTTTGCGTAATATAAAATATTTATATCTGTCCATAGTTTATATAATTAAGGTTTTTTTGTGAAATGTTTCACGTGAAACATATCATTAAAAATTTCCAAATCAATATATTTTACCTATTTAATAATTATAATACAATCCCTTAAACATCATGTGCAATAAAGTACCAGAAGCAAGCTTTGATTCAGCTGCAGATTGAATTACTCGTCTCTTGTCTATCTGCCGGGAAAATGTCACCCGTCCATATAAGCTCAAGTCATTAGAATCAGAGAAATTATATTTTATTTATTGAGATTATGTGAGGGATATTGATGATGATTGTCACAATTAAGTAACATTGCTTATTATTTAAGTCTAATGCAGGCTACCCGGACAAGCTTTAACATTGAGTTTATTTAATTATATATTTAATTTTGCAGACTATGAAAATACCAGGAAATGAAGATGTAATTGTTGCTCAGGCAACTCCAAACGGAGTCGGAGCAATTGCTGTTATAAGAGTTAGCGGTGAGAGAAGCATTGAAATTGTTGACGGTATATTCTCGGGCAGAAAGAAGCTCTCCGAATCCCCCTCGCATACAATTCACTATGGCAAGATCACCGGTCAAAACGATCTATTGATTGATGATGTTCTGATCTCAGTCTTCAGGTCACCAAACTCATATACAGGTGAAGACAGTGCAGAGATAAGCACACACGGAAATCCCTTAATAGTTCAGAAGCTCATAGCAGAACTTTTGACTCATGGAGTGAGGTTAGCCGAGCCGGGAGAATTTACAAGGCGTGCTTTTTTAAATGACCGACTGGATCTTGTGCAAGCAGAAGCCGTAGCAGATCTTATAAATGCTCGGACAGAAGCCTCGATGCATGGAGCAAGGAACCAGCTAGACGGGCTTTTATCCTCCAAAGTAGATTCCTTAAGGCGTACGCTTATAAATTCATCATCGCTTGTAGAGCTCGAATTAGACTTTGCTGAAGAGGATCTGGAGTTCATTCCAAACAGTCAAATCCTAAGTGCGATAGATGAAATAACTGCCGAGATCGATAAGCTTTTAAGATCATTTTCATTCGGCCGGGTCATCCGTGACGGAGTAAATGTTGCTCTAGTAGGAAAGCCAAACGTTGGAAAGTCCTCCTTATTAAATTACCTGCTTAAAGAGTCGAGAGCTATAGTAAGTGAGATCCCTGGGACAACGAGGGATGTTATAAGAGAAGAAGTAAACGTAGACGGCATTTTATTCCGTTTATTTGACACGGCGGGATTAAGGACTACAGAAGATGTAATAGAGAAAGAAGGTGTTGAGAGGAGCCGTTCGGCAATAAAAAGTGCTGATCTTGTGGTTTTCATAAGTGATATTGAAACCGGATTTCCGCATGATTTGTTTTTACACCTTTGCAGTCTGACAGAAGAAAAAAGGATCATAAAGGTTCTGAATAAAATTGATCTTGGCGCCAGGCCTGATGAAAAAGCAGATTCATATATTTCAGCCAGGACCGGTGAAGGCATGGAAGAGCTGCTGCAGGTGCTGAAGAACAAAGCTACCGGATCCTCAGGCTATAACGAAAAGACAGCGATAGTTACAAACATCAGGCACTATAATGCACTGACTGAAGCCAAGCAGTTTTTATCCAATGCCAGGATGTCAATTGAGAACCGTTTAAGCGGAGAATTTATTTCAGTAGATTTAAGGAATGCGATAGACAGTCTTTCAGAGATCATAGGGAGTGTAACATCCGAAGATATACTTAACAATATTTTCTCAAAGTTCTGTATCGGTAAATAAAGATCAGGATGTTTCACGTGAAACATTAATAAAAGGAAAGCATGAAGAAATTTGATATAGTAGTAGTCGGCGGCGGGCATGCCGGAGTAGAAGCTGCTGTTGCCGGTGCCAACATGGGATTAGAGGTGGCCATTGTAACCATGGAGCGCCATGCAATGGGAAGGATGTCCTGCAATCCTGCAATCGGCGGAAGTGCCAAGGGGCATCTTGTTCATGAGATTGATGCCTTAGGCGGAGTGATGGGACTGATTGCAGACAAGACAGGGATTCAGTTCAGGACATTAAACAGGTCAAAAGGGCCGGCAGTATGGGCGCACCGCTGTCAGTCAGACAGAAAGCTTTATTCAGAGGAAGCATACAATGTTGTCTCCTCTACCCCGGGGCTCAGCATTGTAGAAGACTCGGTCTTAGAGATAATAACAGAAGATAATAAGATAGTTGGAGTAGGCACACTTTCAGGAGAGCCGATTGCATGCAAGGCTGTGGTAGTCTGTTCAGGTACATTCTTAAACGGACTGATGCACACAGGGCTTACATCTACCAAAGGTGGAAGGTTTGGAGAGAAGCCAGCAACAGGATTGACCGAATCGCTACTTAAACACGGGTTTCATTCAGGCAGGCTTAAGACCGGTACTCCCCCCAGGCTCTTAAAGGAATCGATTGATTTTTCTATACTTGAAGAGCAGCCGGGAGATGAAATACCGCAGCCATTTTCCTTAAGGACCAATAAAGGGGAATTCCCCTATCTGCCGCAGGTAAGCTGTCATTTGACATATACGCATATAAACACGCACAAGATCTTAGAAAAAGGATTCGGAGAGTCACCGCTTTTCACAGGGGTGATACATGGAGTAGGACCAAGGTATTGTCCATCGATAGAAGATAAGATCGTAAGGTTTTCAGACAAAGATCACCATCAGTTATTTTTAGAGCCTGAGGGATTAGATGACAGTCTGATATATGTAAACGGGTTTTCGACTTCCCTGCCTGCAGAGATCCAGCTTGAGGCGATACACACAATAAAGGGGCTTGAAAACGCCACGATGGTTCGTCCGGGATATGCGGTTGAATACGACTTCTTCCCTCCTTACCAGGTTGATCTTACATTAGAGACAAAGCTTGTTAAGGGGCTTTATTTTGCAGGGCAGATAAACGGTACATCAGGCTACGAAGAAGCAGCAGCCCAGGGGCTTATTGCTGGGATAAATGCGGCGCTTAAAATTAAGGGAGAACCTGAGTTCGTCTTAAAAAGAAGCGAAGCCTATATAGGAGTTTTAATAGACGATCTGGTAACAAAGTCGACTGAAGAGCCATACAGGATGTTTACCTCGAGGGCTGAGCACAGGCTGCTTTTAAGGCAGGACAATGCAGACAGGCGACTTATGGAACATGGTCACCGTTTCGGGCTGATCTCTGAAGAAATGTACAAGAGTCTGAAGGCAAGAGAAGAACTGATCAGGAAGAACATAAACGCATTAAGAGAAACGAAGCTACATGCAAGGGTTGTAAATCCCCTGCTTGAGAGCTGCAATATTTCACCAATTGACTCAACAGAGACTGTAGCCAAACTGTGCAAACGGCCGGAGCTTCAGTTAGTTCATCTTCTGGAACTAATACCAGAAGAAAACAGGAACGGCATTGGTGAGCTATTAAGAGATGCGCTGGCATTAGAGCAGGTAGAGATCGAATTAAAGTATGAGGGTTACATAAAGCGTCAGCAGGAATTAGTTGAGAAACTTGAAAAGTATGAAGAAGTTCAGATACCGTTAAACTTCAATTTCCTGGCAATAAAGTCTTTATCCTCAGAGGGCCGGGAAAAATTAAATAAATTTAAGCCAAGGTCAATTGGGCAGGCGACGCGAATTTCTGGCGTAACCCCTTCGGATATTTCCATATTATTAGTATATTTGAAGTCCTGATTTTTAGATTTTGGGTAAACCGTGGAAAAACAAGATCAATATCTGCATGAATTAGCAGACTATTTCCGTGAGAACGGGTGCATGCCGGATGAGTATCAGTTAGACCGGCTGGCGTATTATGCTTCGCTGGTGGTAGATAAAAATCAGATAGTGAATTTAATCTCCAGAAAAGATATCAGTTCAGTTGTAGAGAATCATGTATTTATCTCAGCATATATGTCAAGGTTCATACAGGGGAAATATCAGAAGTTTATTGACATTGGGACAGGCGGAGGTTTTCCGGGAATTCCCTTTGCGATATTAAGACCTTTAATGAAAGGTGTGCTGGTAGATTCGACACAGAAGAAAATTGCAGCTGTAAATGAATTCATAAACAAGCTGAAGTTAAGCAACATTACAGCTGAAAGTCAGAGAGTTGAGAGTTCAGAATTTATTGAAAAATATTCCAATCAGTTTGATCTGGTAATAAGCCGGGCGACTGTAGCATTAGCATTACTGATTGGTTATTCACTTCCTCTGGTAAAAGACAGGTCGTGTATAGCGACGATCAAAGGGGGAGATCTGGAAGATGAGATCAGGCAGGCAGAAATCAAGTACAGACACTATATAAAGAAATTGACGGTTTTCGAATTAAACTACAAACCGACAAATGTACGAAACGAGAAAGGCAAAAAACTAATATTACTGGAATTAACTAAATGAGTCAAACAGATACCAAAGCTTTATTTGCAGAAATAGCTAACCTAACTACAGAACAGAGAAATCCGAACTCGATGGATATAGACGCGCGCAGCACAGCGGAGATTCTCAAGATAATCAACAATGAAGACAAGAATGTTCCGCTAGCAGTCGAAAAAGAGCTTCCCTACATAGAACAGGCAGTTGAAATAATCGTACACGCATTAAAAAACGGCGGCAGGCTTTTATACTTTGGAGCAGGCACAAGCGGAAGGCTTGGCGTAGTAGATGCTTCTGAATGTCCACCCACATTCGGTACCCCATTTGGCATGATCGACGGATACATTGCCGGCGGGCGTGAAGCAATGTTCAGAGCGCAGGAAGGAGCTGAGGATTACGAAGAAAACGGAGCCAGGGATGTATTAGCAGCAGGTGTAACAGAGAAGGATGTAGTTTGCGGCATTGCAGCCAGCAGGCGCACGCCTTACGTAGTTGGTGCAGTTAAAAAAGCAAAGGAACTTGGTGCCAAGACGTTATATGTTACCTGCAATCCACGCGAGAACTTTAACATCGAAGAAGTTGATGTTGCAATGTGTCCATACGTAGGTCCTGAGGTAATAATGGGATCAACAAGGATGAAGAGCGGAACGGCACAGAAGCTAGTATTGAACATGCTTACAACGACCGCAATGATCAGAATGGGCAAAGTATATGAGAACATGATGATCGATCTGCAGATGACCAACAAGAAGCTTGTAGAGCGCTCTAAACGCATTGTAATGACCATTACGGGCATTTCGTATGATGAGGCGAGTGAATACCTTCAGAAGGCAGGCGGACACGTTAAAACAGCTCTTGTGATGATAAAGGCAAATGTAAATTCAGAAGAAGCAAAGATAAGGTTAGAGAAGGCAGAGGGTTTTGTAAGGCGAGCAATTGAAGGGAAATTCTGACTTTAAAAATTCTATTTTACGGCATACCTACTTTCTGCCGGAAATGAAAAAATATTCTCAGGAGGCGAATTTATATTCGCCTTCTTTATTACCTAACCTTATTTTATTTTTGTCAACAATTTATTTTTATATATCAATCAAACTTTAATATTTAATGAATAAAATATTTTTACCCGGGACTTCAGAACAGATAGGTCTTTTGCTTGAAAGGCTGGATGTTTCAGAAAAGTCAATTGTTGTTTTCGGATCAAACTCAGAAGTAATAGCTTCAGAGCTTGCAAAGAGGAGCGGAAAGAAAGTGGATCTTATTGTAGAAGACTACGATTCGCTAATAAACTCAGAGTTAAGGATTGAAAAAAGCGATAATGTTTCTGTTAAGATGATGGCATTTGACAGCACGGATTACATGGATTCAACATTTGATCTTATATATGCGCAGGCTTCTATATCAGGCAAGATGAGAAACAAGATCATAAAAGAAATTAAAAGAATACTGAAGCCTGAGGGTTACTTATGTTTAGGTGAAGTGGTTCAGTTAACAGAGAACGTTCCGACGTTTGTAAAAAATGTTTGGGAAGATTCTGCCCTGCTGCCATTAGAGAAGGAGAAAATAAAAGCGTACTATGAGGAAAGAAAATTCCTGGTAGTATATGAAGAAGATTTAAACAGAACGCTGGCTTCGTTTTATTCAATGAGTGCGGGGATGCTGAAAGACAGGCTGACGACACTAACTGAAAAGGAAAAAAGTTTTTATAAAAAATTATTAAATAAAATAAGTCATGAATCGAATGTGTATCTAAGGCAAGGCGGCAACAGGCACATGGGATTTACGACGCTGCTGCTTAAAAAAGCACAAGATGAAAAAGTACAAGAATGAAAAAGTACAAGAATAAAAAAGTACAATCTGAAAAAAGAACGCGTTTATAAAAGCACAAGTTTTCAAAAGTGAAAACCAGAAAAAAAAGGGTGAGCATCAGAAGAACACCGGAAACTTGAAAAAAAATAATATGAGCTTTAACAAAACGCCAAGGCTAAGTAAACCGAATAAGTAATATCACAATAAAAAAAAATGCTGGAGAAATAAATTTTGAAAAAGGGCGATATAGTTGAACTGGAAATAACAAAGTATGCTTTTGAAGGGAAAGGAATATGCAAAGTACCAAAAGAAAAGTTTGAAGCTGCAGCAGCAGGAAATTTACCGGAAAGTGATAGTGGAAACGGTGAAGAACAAAGTGAAGATCAGGGCAAGAGTTTTGTAATCTTTGTTCACGGCTCATACCCGGGTGACAGAGTAAAAGCGATGATCACAAAAGTAAAGAAGTCGTATGCAGAAGCAAAGACATTAGAAGTGATAACTGCATCGGAAGAAAGAATAAAAGCCGAGTGCAAATTCTTTGGAGTCTGCGGAGGCTGCAAGCAGCAGGATCTGGATTATTCCTCTCAGTTAAAATACAAGCAGGAACAGGTAATCGACATATTTGAAAGGCTAGGCGGCTTTAAGGAATTTGATTTCTACGGCATTGTACCATCTGAAAAAACATTTTACTACAGAAACAAAATGGAATATTCATTTGCAGAAAGAAGGTGGTTAAGGCGTGAAGAGCTTGATACAGATGTAGAAAGGAACTTTGCACTTGGACTTCATCTGCCGAACATATTTGATAAAGTTTTAGATATTGATGAATGTTTTCTTCAGTCGAAGGAAAGCAACAGAGTACTTAACTACACAAGAGAATTTTTCAAGTCACGCAATGCAACAATATATTCGACAAAAACACACTCAGGGTATCTGAGAAATTTAATTAT
>JBLNEL010000286.1:0-3262 GCA_050262615.1 Bacillota bacterium | reverse complement strand
AATATCATCAATACCGGCGTTCCGCTTATTAATAAGGTTGAAAAAGAAACTTTCCCTGACGGCGGAGTTGCCTGGGTATCTACTACTAAGGCCCCGCTGTTTGACCGCGATGGTAATGTCTCAGGTATTGTTGGAATCTCAAGGGACGTTACAGATATAAAGAAAAAAGAAGAGGCTCTATTAAAATCCGAAGAAAGATATAGAAACCTTATTGAGTACTCCCCTGATACTATTGCCATTATTAGTGAAGGCAGAATTGTCTTTACCAATAACGCTGGATTAAACCTGATGCGAGCTTCTGATAAATCCCAAATTGAAACTATGAAAATTCAGGACCTCGTCGCTCCTCAGTTTCAGGGACCAGTAAGATATTTCCTCGACCAGGTACAGCAAAATAAAAAACCCGTAAAAGCTCTTAAATTAAAACTTAAACGCCTCGATGGAGTTCTTATCGAGGCTGAGGTTACTGGCATCCCGATCTCTTATAACGATAAACCCGCTATTCAGATCATCCTCAGAGATATTACTGAAGTTAAAAAACAGGAAAGAATTCAGCAGACTACTTTGAAGCTCCTGAAGGCTTCTAATTACGCTAATACTACTGATGAACTCTTCAGATATATCCATCAGGCAATTGGCAACCTTATGCCGGTTAGAAATTTCTATATCGCTATTTATGACGAGAAAACTGAACTCCTCTCTTTCCCCTATTTTATTGATGAGGAAGATGAACGAATGCCCCCTAAAAAACTTGGGAAGGGACTTACTGAATATGTCCTTAGAACAGGCAAAGCTCATTTGATCACTGAACAGATGGATATTGATTTAAGGGAAAAAGGTGAAGTTGAACTGATTGGCGCCCCGGCAAAGATCTGGCTCGGCGTGCCTCTGCAGGTAAGAGAAAAAACTATAGGCGTTATAGTGGTTCAGGACTATAATAATGAATATGCTTATGGTAATAATGATAAACAGACTCTTGAACTGATCTCTTTCTCTGTGTCCCGCGCAATTGAAAGAAAAATGGCCGAAGAAGAGATCTTAAACTACGTCCAGCAGCTTAAAGAAACTAATGCTACTAAAGATAGATTTTTCTCCTATATTTCTCATGACCTGAGAAGCCCTTTCTCATCCCTTCTTGGCTTTTCTGAACTGGTACTGGCTGATTATGACAACCTCTCTGGTCAGGAAGTAAAAAGGTATCTTGAGATTATTGGAGCTACTTCAAGAAATCTTTATAACCTTCTGAATAACCTTCTCCAGTTTACACGTTTCCAGACAGGCAGAGTCCATTTTAATCCTAAAACGGTTGCCTTAAGGGATCTTGTCCATCATAATATCGACCTTATTAAAGGAAATATTATCAAAAAGGAACTGCAGCTTGTTAACAATATACAGGATGATCAGATTAATGTATTTATTGATGAGGAAATGATAAGCTCCGTTATCCAGAACCTTATTACTAATGCTATCAAATTTACCCCTAGAAAAGGCGAGATTAAACTTAGCTGTGTTACAAAACAAAGGGAAGTTGAAATATCAATATCTGATACCGGCATCGGTATGGACCAGGAAACTATCGACAAACTCTTCAGAATTGAAGTTATACAAACAACTTCCGGAACCGAAAAGGAAAGCGGTACTGGACTTGGCCTGATCCTTACTAAAGAATCGGTTGAGAAAAACAATGGGAAGATTTGGGTCGTAAGCACTCCAAAGAAAGGTACTACATTTAAGTTTACGCTGCCCCTTTCCTGAAACCCGACACTATACTCCCCCCTGCATAAAACCATTTCTGCATTAAAACCATTTCTGCATTAAAACCATTTCTTCCGCTTAAAATATGTCAAAAGACCTAACGTTACTATGATCATCAAAAGTAAAACCATCGGGTATCCAAAATAAAAATTAAGCTCCGGCATGTTAAATGGACTTTTAGATGTATTGAAGTTCATCCCATATAAACCGGCAATAAAATTTAATGGAATAAAAAAAGTTGAGATAATTGTGAGCACTTTCATTACTTCATTTAATCTGTTGCTTATACTTGAAAGATAAATATCCATCATCCCCGATAACATTTCTCTGTAGTTTTCATTGGTATCTATCAGCTGAATTATGTGATCATAAAGATCCCTTAAATATGGCTTCGTAGCTGCTTTTATTATCCCAGTATCTGCTTTTTCAAGCGCACTGATCGTCTCCCTTAAAGGCCAGACTGCCCTCCTTATAAGTATCATCTCACTTTTTAACTCGTAAAGCTTCTGCAGAGTTGCTCTTGTGGGATTCTCCAGAAGCTCTTCCTCAAGTGCTTCTATTTTCTCGCCTGTCTTCTCAAATACATCAAAATAATTGTCTATTACAATATCCAGTATTCTGTATGCAAGATAATCCGTACCAAGCTCACGCACTTTCCCTTTATTTGTCCTTAAAGACTCACGTATTATCCCGAAATCATCTATTTTGTCTTCCTGAAATGAAACTACGTAGTTTTTCCCTATGACCAGACTCACCTGCTCTGCCTTTACCTGGTTCTCTTTTTCATTATAATTAAGCAGTTTCAAAACAACAAAAAGATAATCACCTAGATCTTCCATCTTTGGACGGTGCCTTGTATTTAATATGTCTTCGAGTATCAGCGGATGAATATTAAATGCAGCCCCTGTCTTTGATATAATATCTGGATTATTAACCCCGTCTACATTTAACCATAACACCTGGTCAGTTGACTTTCTCTTACTTACTTCTTCCAGATTTACTGCATGCTTCTCATCATATTCTTCTTTGCTGTATCTGGCTAATGTAATGTTAACATCTTTTGCTTTAATATCACCAATATATATCAGTGAACCTGGATCCTGCCCCAGCTTTTTCCTTGTCCCTTTAAGTAGTTTTTTCATGACTCTGAAGTTGCCCTTGTTGATCTTACTTTATTGTTTTTTTTAATGCTTACGGGTTTATGGAATTGTTCATCTTAAATATCACTTTTTTCCTATAGTTCTTTATATTTGTAGAACCAATTTCCTTATAAATTAAATTACTAACACAAATTATAGAGGCATTGTGATTTTAGCAAGTGAAGCACAGGAAAAAGAAAAAACAAAATTGAGCTGGAAGTTTCCTAAAATATTTTGGACTTCAAATTTGGTAGAGCTGTTTGAAAGAGCAGCTTACTATGCAATGTTTATTGCAATAACTTTATATCTTACTCAGGTCGTGGGTTTCAATGATATCTGGTCTGCTTGGATAAGCGGCGGATTTTCAG
>JBLNEL010000285.1:0-11105 GCA_050262615.1 Bacillota bacterium | reverse complement strand
GATCATCACCTTCAAGCCAGAATACAGGTACAAAATTAAAAGAATTGTAAATCCCTTTTAGTTCGCTGCATAGCTTGATTGCAGTAACAATTTTGTAAAAAGTGTATAATGGTCCCCCGTAAATTCCAAGCTGCTGTCCTGTAACAACTGCAAATGTATTCTGGTCCTTTAAGGAAGAGATATTTGAAACAGTCTGTTTTGAAGGTGTAAGTGTCTCGTACTGAAGCTTAATAATTTCGGATAATCTTTCTCTATGCGAATAGCTTTTTTTTCTGAGATTCTCGATCTGCTGCTTGTAGAAGGTTGTGTCGCGGAAGTTCTTTTTGTAAAAATTCTGAACATTCTCAAATTCATACAAATAGTCGAGAAACAAATTCTGTTGTCCTGGAAGATCGCTGAAATTTATGAACATTATCTGCTCCACGATTTACATCAGTAATTGATTTAAAAATACAATTGTTTATTAAATATATCACTAAATATCCTTTTAAGAAATATTAAGGTCAAGATAAATACAGTTTAATTGTAGATGCAAAATAAAAATGAGAGAAAAAGAATGGATAATTTTCTTATTTTTATAGCTTAGAACCCAGAAATTAGATAAGATGAAATACCAGGTGAAAAAAACAGGAATTTTGAGGCTCAATGAAAATTCAATTTGCTAAAGTTTTAACCATATTATTGATTTTGACACAGTATTTACATGCTGATAATTCTGATACAACACATGTGAAATATGAATTTTTACCCTCCGGGATGCATTTCTTACCCTTAAAGGGTAATAATCAGGAAGCGAAAATAGGTGTGCTTTACTATCCGGAAAATGGGAACTTGAAGGTTGATATCGGCAATTCAATTGACCTGTTTAAACTGAATTTGCCGGAATATGGCTCAAGACTGACAATGGGAATAGAGTTTATGGCTTATGCATATTCTACCAGTTACAAAGGGAACAGGCTTCAGATTGATGCAGTTGATGGATTATTCGGCGGGAATCTCTGTTTCTCTAAAGATTTTGGAACAGACAGATTATATTCCAGGCTCAGGATAATACATAATAGTGCGCATTTCGTTGATGGTCATTATGACATTTCAATAAAATCCTGGATAAGAGGGACAGAACCAATACCTTTTACACGTGATTTTGGAGAACTGATATTTGCATATGATTGGAAGAGAACCAATAATTCCATTAAACTTTTTGCTGGCTCTTCATACTCTACTCTGGTCAGGCCATTGACAATCAAAAAATGGGCTTTCAGCAGCGGCTTTGAATACGCTATGTTTAATCCTTTCGGACATTTTTTAGAAAAAGATGAAAATTTGTTTGCCGCTTATTTCTTCAATCTGACCGGAACTCCTGAATATCAGGGAAACCATAATGTTTTGGCAGGAATAAAAATGGGGAATTGGTACAGTAAAGGTTTAGTTTTATATTTGAGTTATTATTCTGGCAATAACATGTTCAGTGAGTATTATAAAGACAGAATAAATAGATTTGGAATCGGGTTCATGGTTGATTTTAATTAAAGGATAAGACCATAGCAGAATTGAAATGGATGAAACTATAGTGAATATAAATAACGAAGTCACGAATAAGAATAAGTTTATTACATTATTTAAGATTATATTTTCTGTTATCATTTTCTTCTACTTATATACATCTGTGCAGTTTTCAGATATTTTTTCTACTCTCAGACTAGCCGACCCCATTTTGCTTCTTTTCCCGGTAATTATGGTTTTCCCAAATATATATTTTCAGTTCCTGAAATGGGCAATTATTTGTGATATTACACTAAAAAAGCATAATAAAAAAGAAATACTCCGATCCTTGTTTTACGGATTTTCAGGTGGTATTGCAACGCCATTCAGATTAGGAGAATACGTTGGCCGCTCGATGGCATTTGATGATAAAGGCCTTATTGAAGTCAGTGCAGCAACATTGATAGATAAACTTTTTGTTATGCTTGCAGTTTCAGTTTTTGGAGTTGTTTCTACTATAGTATTCCTTCAACTTTATTATGGTTTGAATTGGATACTGGCTGCAATTCTTTATGTCTCAGCAATTATCTTCTATATCTTTCTGACATATATTGTTACTAAGGGAGAAAAGTTTCAGGAGAGAATAAAATTAAAGTTTAAGAAAAAAAATGCTTTGTCTGAATTTATCAATAGTCTATTGGCTTTCAGGCATTTAGGCTTGAGAAATTTTATTAATATATTCATAGTAACAGTTGCTCTATGCAGCGTTTTTATTCTGCAGTTTGCACTTTTAGTGGCCGCATATTCAAACCAGTATACTATTATGAAGTTTGTTTTGGCCGGGACATTAGTGATGTTTGTAAAGACTATAATACCTCCCATAACTTTAGGTGAATTAGGGATAAGGGAAGGGGCTTCTGTTTTCTTTTTAACACTTATGGGATTAAATCCGGCTATTGCTTTGAATGCCTCATTAACATTGTTTGCTTTTAATATTCTGCTCCCATCGTTAACCGGTTTTATTTTAGTACTAATTAAAAAAAACAAAATTAAATGATATATATAATTATAGCATTTTCAATAATTGCTTTTCATTATTTTTATTTCCTGTCTAAAGTAAGACATGGTTTATTACTCCTGACGAATGAACCCAAAAAATTAAGTCCAGGGGATGAATTTATAAGTATTATTATCCCTTTTAGAAACGAAAGCGATACGATCCTTACCAGCCTTAAAAGTATTGAGGGCCAACATTATCCCAAAGAAAAATTTGAAGTTATTTATGTTAATGATTCTTCTGAAGATGATTCCCTGGATAAAATAATTAATGCAGAAAGATCAGATAACGTAAAAGTAATCTCTGTCCCTGCTAAATACTACTCCGGTGCTCATAAAAAACGGGCTATAAAGTATGCGCTTGAACGGAGCAGAGGAGAAATAATTCTTACGACTGATTGCGATTGTGTACATGACAGAGATTGGCTGAGATCAATGGTTTCAATGTATGATAAACATACCGGATTTATTTCAGGTCCTGTACGTTTTGAGGATGATAAAAGATTTTTTAGTAAGTTCCAGATCCTGGAATTTGCCGGGTTGATCCTTACCGGAGCCGGGTTGATAGGCTTAAAGAGACCTGTGATCTGTAATGCTGCAAATTTATCATTCAGAAAGTCATTATATAAAAAAGTGAACGGGCATTCAGGGAACATGCAGTTATCCTCCGGAGATGATGAGTTCTTAATGCAAAAAATTGCCAGTGAAACTGATTTTAAAATCAAATTTAATTACGAAAAAAAAGCTGTTGTGGTTACAGGAGCAAACAAAAATATATCCCAATTTATGCAGCAGAGGAAAAGATGGGCAAGCAAAGGGCTGTTTTATAATGATAAAATACTGATCTTTCAGTTAATTCTGATATTTTTATTTTATTTATCTTTGTTAGTCCAGGTAATTTTGGGATTAATATTTGGTCAAGAATATTTCATGCTGTTTTTGGTTTTATTTGTACTTAAAATGTTCTTCGAATTTAAGATAATTGCAAAGGGTAAAGATATACTATTTGAGAAAAAGGATCTCGTTTATTTCTTCCCATCTGAGATTCTGCAGCTGCCATATATAATTTATGCGGCGGTTTCAGGCGCACTTGGCAACTACACGTGGAAAAACAGAAAACTCAAGAGGTAAAGCAGAATGAAATACAGCTATGACCCGCCTATTCTCGTAAAAAAAATATTCTCTGGTTTTAACTGGAATACACTAAATAATAAAGTTCTGCTTACTTTTGATGACGGGCCAATTCCTGAGACAACAGAGATAATACTTAAGTTATTGGATGAATATCATATAAAGGCAGCTTTTTTTTGTGTGGGCAACAATATTCTTAAGAATCCTGGTCTTGCAAATGAAATTATTAAAAGCGGTCATGAAATAGGGAATCATACTTTTAATCATAAAAGATTAACAGCTATTAATATTTCAATTGTGGAGAAAGAAATCAGGGATTGTTCAGAAATAATCTCAAAGTCAACAGGAAAAGCCGTGAAACATTTCAGACCGCCTCACGGAAGGTTTGATTTAAGAATTGCCAAATTTCTGAAAAAAGAAAGGCTTTCAAATGTAATGTGGTCTTTATTAACTTTTGATTATAAAAATCAAATAAATATTGTTAAATTTGCATTGAAAAAATATTTGAAAACTGATTCAATTATAGTATTCCACGATAGTCTAAAATCAAAGGATATTATCATAGATTCGTTAAAAGCTTGTATTGATGAGGTTTATAAAAAAGAATTTGAATTTGGAGTGCCCGAGGAATGTTTGAAGTAATTTTTCTTATAGCCATATGTTTATATTTTATTCAATCGTTTTTATTCGTTGCTGGTGCCAGTAAACGGTTTAAGAAACTGCCAGAAGAGAGTCTTCCTGAGATCAGTATAATAGTAGCAGCAAGGAATGAAGAAAATAATATACTGAACTGCCTGCAGTCATTAGACAATCTGATATATCCAGAAGGAAAGATTGAAATTATATTAGTAAATGACAAATCCACCGATTGCACCTCAGAAATAGCTGAAAAATTCATTTTAGATAAACCCAAATTCCGCTTAATTACCACAGAGAAGAAAATCGGCAATCTTAGAGGAAAGACAAATGCTCTTGCCAATGGACTTGAAATTGCTAAGGGTGAAGTGATATTAACTACAGATGCTGATTGCACTGTATCGCCAACCTGGGCGAAGTCAATAGCCTCATACTATCAAAAAGATGTAGCAATGGTCTGCGGATATACTTCACAAATTGCAGAGGATCAGTTCTCAGGAATGCAAATGCTTGATTTTATGTATTTACTTACAGTCGCCGCAGGAGCAATGAATTTTAACCGTCCTCTAAGCTGTATCGGCAATAACATGTCATACCGGAAGTCTGTATATAAAGAAGTCGGAGGCTATGAGTCCATTCCTTTCAGTGTTACAGAGGACTTTAAATTGCTTAAGACTATATTCAAGCTTAAAAAGTATAGAGTTATTTATCCACTTGATTCAGAAGCATTAGTTACATCAAAGCCTTGTGAAGACTGGAAATCGATTTACTGGCAGAAAAAAAGATGGGGAGTAGGCGGATTAGATAGTGATATTGACGGATTTTTGGTAATGACCAGCGGTTTTATTGCGAGTATATGTATTGTTCTGCTGCCATTTATGTTTTCAGCAAATGCATTGTATCTTGGAATATTAAAAGTCGCCATTGATTATTTCTTGCTTTTCCCGGTTTTGAAGAAGTTCAATTTAACATCAAAGCTGAAGTACTTTCTTAGTTTTGAAATTTATTTTATAGTTTATGTGATATTATTGCCCATTTTGGTTTTAACAAGCAGAAAAGTACTCTGGAAAGGTAGAAGCTACTAGTGCTCCTTTTATGTAATTATTATGTAACTTATCGCTGTAATGCTTTCTGTGAATTCTGCCATTTCGCCGATCATGGAAGATACAAGACAACTCCGGATGCAAGAATTGAAGATTTTAAGAGAAATATTTCGGAGTTAGCTTCTCTCGGAGTCAAGTTTATTGATCTTACAGGAGGGGAGCCCCTGCTTAACCGGAATATTGCGGAAATGGCAGGATATGCAAAAAAACATAAGATGCAGACAAGCATTACCACTAATACTTTGTTATATCCAAAATTTGCCGATAAACTTGCCGGTAAAATAAACCTTCTTCATTTTTCACTCGATTCACCTGATGAAGAAGAACACAATAAGATTCGTAAAATCAATTGTTATAAAAGTGTATTTCAGAGTATTAGCATTGCTAAAGAGCTTGGTGAATTTCCAGATATATTGTTTACAGTTACGAATGAAACTTATAAAAAATTGCCGGAAATGTATGAAATTGCAATAAAGCAGGATCTTGTCTTAATTGTTAATCCGGTATTCTCATATTTCGGCAACCCGGGATTAAGTACCGAAGCACTTGATTACATTGAGCAGTTCATTGAGGGGAAAAGTAATATATATATAAACGATGCCTTTATAAAGTTACGGCGTAATGGCGGTAATAATATCCTGAAGCCAAGTTGTAAAGCTGTTTCAAGAGTAATTGTAATTTCACCTAATAACGAAATACTTCTTCCGTGTTATCATTTTTATCATAAAAGTATAACTATTGACAGGCCTATTAAAGAACTAAGAAAAACCCAGGAAATCCGGGACTTTCGTAAAATGGAAGGGAAGTTTGAATATTGCCAGGGATGTACAGTCAACTGTTATTTCGAACCATCCTTTGCTTTTCCTACAAATTTATATTCAATTATCAGCCTGAGATCAAAATTTAAATACAGTTTTTATAAATTAGTAAAGCAAAAAATTCAAAATATTTCTAAGAAAATAAACTCAAAATAAGAATTATCATATGCGGAAAATATTTGTAGTCTTACTTGTTTTTTATATCTCATCATTGAACGGACAAACAAAAGTTAATTTATTTCCTGGTAAATTGAACATCCAGCCGTTCACGGCTAATTTACTGGAGCCAAAGCTTGGAAGCCAGTTTGATATGAACAATAACGAATTAAGATTAAATATAGGAAACTCACTAGATCTTATTAATATTAACAGCAGCAGCAATAATATTTGGTCAATAGGTGCAGACTTATTTACATTTACATTATTAAGAAGCGAAACCGCTTTTCATTTTCCGGTAGATGCTGTAGATTTTCTTTTCGGATTGAATATGGGATACAAAAAAGTTTGCGGTAATGGTGATGAATATGGATTAAGAGCCAGAATAAGTCATATCAGTGCACATCTTGCTGATGGTCATTATGACGGGAACAATAATGTATGGCGGAATGGGCATAACCCCAGAGTATATAGTAGGGAATTTGTGGAATTGCTGCCTTTTTACCGTTTTAGCGGAATGAGGATATACGGAGGGGTTACTTACATATTCCATATTGATCCGGTCAACCTGGGAAAGACAAACTTCCAGGCGGGGTTTGATTATTTCCCGGAGGTTACTTTATTAGAAAATATTCATCCTTTTGTTGGATATGATATAAAATTAACAGATATTAGTAAATACAAAGCAAACAATTCAATAATGGCTGGAATTAAATTCGGTTATGCTACCGGAAGAGGAATTAGTTTATACTATAATTATTATAGCGGCAACAATTTTCACGGCGAATATTTCGACAGACCGAATGAATATAGTGCAATAGGATTTAATCTGGATTTATAGAATGTCAGATAGTTTTGGCGAATCATATTATTCAATGGAAATGCAGTCAGAGAAAACTGAAGTGAAGAAGAAAATATGGATACATATCTTTCTTTTTATTATAACTTTCTTTACAACTACTCTGGCTGGTATGGAATGGACGACAGGATCTATGGGTCCATATCAGCTTAGAAGTCTGCTGATAGGGTTACCGTATTCAATTTCCATTTTATTTATATTAGCCTCTCATGAATTTGGCCATTATTTTGCAGCAAAATATCATAAAGTTAAAGCGACTCTGCCATATTTTATTCCGCTGCCTTCATTTTCAGGACTGTTCCTGAATTTTGGGACTATGGGTGCAGTTATAAGAACTAAAACTGCTATACCTAATAATAAAGCTATGTTTGATATAGGCGTATCTGGTCCTATTGCAGGGTTTGTTGCTAGCCTGATCGTGTTAATCTATGGGTTTACACATTTACCGGGGCCCGAATATATTCTGGCAATTCACCCGGATTATTTTTCTGCAAGCTATGGCAGTAATGGACTATCACTGGCTTTTGGCGATACATTGCTGTTCTCACTGTTAAGGAATATTTTGACCTCCGGGGCACAGTTTGTCCCGCCGATGAGTGAAGTATACCATTATCCATATCTGTGTGTTGGATGGTTTGGATTGTTTGTAACTTCAATGAATATGATACCTGTGGGACAACTTGATGGCGGGCACATTGTTTACAGTATGTTTGGACCTCTCAGGCACAATATTATTGCAAAAATATCGATGGGGATTCTTGTTGTTTTGGGATTACTTGGACTTGCAGAGTCTTTCTTTAATTGGGGATTTTCTCTTGGCTGGACGGGCTGGATTTTCTGGGCCTTAGTACTATTATTGATAATCAAGATCAAACATCCACCGGTTATGGAATTTCATCAATTGGATACAAAAAGAATGATTATAGGCTATGTTAGTTTGTTTATACTGCTTCTTTCATTTTCTCCCTCACCAATAATGCTGAGTCTAAGTGCATAATTTTTTACCCTTGAAATGATTTAAACTTAAACTTATTATTGAACCATAAAAACCAAAGTTTAAAAATGAAAAAAATACTTTTGCTGCTCTCCATTATTTACTTCCTTTTTTCTGGCTGTGATAAAATACCTTCTGGAATTGTTGATAATCAACAGCCGGATTTTCAGGCAGTGGAAATAAATACTCCTTCAAGATTTGTTTATACGACCAAGGATTCAATATTTGTTTCAAAAGTCAGATTCACTCCAACAGAAGATGTTAAATCAGTATGGTTTGACATTCTTAAACAGGATGGATCAAAGCTAAACTCATCTCCCATTTATATGTATGATGATGGAAATATTGCTAATGGGGATTCCATTAATAATGATAAAGTTTACTCTGGAATAATTCCTTTAGGTATTAATTATAACAGTGGAAGATTCAGGCTGGAATATTTTGTAGCTGATAACAACAATGCTATACACAATGTTGCAGTGCATCAGTTAAGGTTTATTAATAGTGTCAGAAATCATGCTCCTCGATTAATTAGCATCGAAGCACCAGATTCGTTAGATGTGAACGTTGCAGGTCAATTTACATTTCAGCTGAAGGTAGAAGATCAGGATGGCCAGGATGATATTAATTCGGTTTATTTCCAATCCTACAGACCTGATGGATCAACTACAGGAGAAACATTTAAGATGTATGATGATGGCAAGACATTCAGTGATAAGACAGCTGGTGATGGTATATTTACTTATTCAAATACCCTTCCGGCTTCAGCAAGAAAGGGAGCCTGGACATTTATTTTTCAAGCAATCGATGAAAGCGATTCATTAAGTAACTCTATTACACACAAAATTATTGTTAAATGAAATCAAAATTATTCTTACTCGTATTATTGTGTTTAACAAGCCAGGCAATTTATTCACAATTTGCTCCGTATACATTTAAGCTTGAAGGGACTTCGCTTAAAAAAATTAATGACGAGTCTCCTGTCAGCAACAGTATTACTGATATTATAGCAAATGCTGATACTGTTTGGCTTGGAACAAGCCGGGGTGTCAGCAGAACAACTGACCGTGGGGCAAACTGGACAAATTATTACGGAGATGAAGCTTTTGGACAAGAAAATGTTTCTGCTTTGGCTTACAGAGGCGGAGTCCTATGGGCTGCTACTGCACATAGCATTGAAAAAGACGGACAATTCCTTTCCGAAGGCAGCGGCCTTAGATATTCGACAGACAACGGAAAATCTTGGAATTCAATTGCGCAGCCGCTTGATAAAGAGACTGACACTTTTGTTGTTTATGGAATTAATAAGATCAGAGCCTTGCCTGTTACTGTTGCTGTAAACAACGTAACTTATGATATTGCTGCTACAAACAACACCATCTGGATTGCCACATTTGCCGGAGGATTGAGAAAAAGTACTGATATGGGGAAGTCGTGGCAGAGGGTTGTACTACCTCCGGACTATCTTAATAGTATAAAACCTACTGACAGCCTTAAGTTCTCACTTCAGCCAGTTTCCGGGAAATTTGGTTCAGAAAGTAATCTTAATCATCGAGTCTTTTCAGTTATTTCAATTGACGATTCAACAATACTGGTCGGTACAGCTGGCGGAATAAATAAATCTACAGATGGCGGGATCAGTTGGAGGAAGTTTAATCATTTAAATCAACAAAAGCCAATTAGCGGCAACTTTGTCGTAGCATTAGGTTATAACCCTGTAAATAATACAATATGGGCTGCAACCTGGAAAGCTGAAGAGCAGTCTGAGTTTTATGGAGTTAGTATTTCTACTGATGGTGGTGAAACCTGGCAGACGAGCTTAAATGGGGAGAAAGTCCACAACTTTGGTTTTAAAGCCTCTGAGGCCATAGCCTTAAGTGATAATGATGCCTACAGGACAAATAATCTAGGTGTTGACTGGATTGTTCCTAATTCGATAATTGATAAAGAAACGAAGATATCCCTTCCGGACGGACCATTTTATTCTGCAGCTTCACAGGGAAATGACGTTTGGATAGGATCCGATAAGGGATTGGCAAGAATAACAGAAACCAATAATGGTATGTGGAATGGGACCTGGAGAGTATTTATTGCATCTCAGCCGCTGGAATCTTCCAACGACGCATTTGCATATCCTAATCCATTTTCACCTGATGTAGAAAAAGTAAATATTAAGTACAGTACAGGCGGTATCCGCGCAAATGTAACAATTAGAATATTCGACTTTGGTATGAATTTAGTCAGAACTGTTATTCAAAACGCAGAAAGAGGGAATCCGATTCATAGTGTTGAGAAAAACAGTGCAGAAAGAAACGGTGTAATTGATTTCTGGGACGGCAGAGATGAAAAGGGGAATCTGGTTTCCAACGGAGTATACTTTTATAGAATTGACGTTGGTTCAAATGCTCCGATCTTTGGTAAAATTATGGTTTTAATGTAGTGATCGTTTCACTTATTATTTATTATTAAAAAGATTTTGTAAAACTACTTATGTAATTACAATATCCCTAAACATTGTAGAGGATTTTTTGAAAAAGATAATTGTAATTCTGATTTTAATAGCAGTAAACATAATTTTTGCACAGGCAGAAGTAAGTTCAATCAGTTCCATGCCGGGATCATTCAGCCGTATGGGATTTGGTGCCCGGGGAATGGGAATGGGTAATTCTGTGTCTGCAGTTACAGACGGGAATCTTGTCTCATATTATAATCCTGCTCTATCTGTATTTCAGGAAAAAAATTCTGTGAATGCTTCATATTCATTCCTGTCATTAGACAGAAAATTAAACTTCCTTAGTTTTACCAGGAAGTTTGAATTAAGGAGTAAAAAAGATAGTGCCAATGCAGAGCCCAGGGGAGTTGCAGGGATC
>JBLNEL010000284.1:0-9182 GCA_050262615.1 Bacillota bacterium | reverse complement strand
TGATCATATCTGGTTCTTTTATAGATCTGCTTGAGCTCGTCCCTGTTTTCTTCAAAACTCGGTAGCGGCTTTGTCTCTGTAACTTTAATAATATGGAAACCATACTGTGTCTTTACTATGTCTGAAACCTGACCTACCTTAAGATTAAATGCTGCATCTTCGAATTCCTTGACCATCATTCTTCTTTCAAAAAATCCAAGATCACCGCCGCTTTCCTTTGAACCCGGATCCTCTGAATATTTTTTTGCCAGAAGAGCAAAGTCAGAACCCTGATCAAGCTTACTCTTTATATCCTTAATAGATGCTAACGCCTTTGCTGTATCTACTTTCCCGCTATCACTTTTGAAGGCAACCATGATGTGGCTTGCACGTATAGATGGAACCCTGTCCCTTTTCTCTGTTACTTTTATTATATGATATCCATAGTTTGTCTTTACAACTTCAGGATAAATTTCACCTACAGCTGTTTTATAAGCAGCATCTTCAAATTCAGGAATAATAATTCCGGCAGTTATATAATAAATATCCCCACCATTGTTTTTCGAGTACTTGTCGTCAGAATACTTTTTAACTAGATCTTCAAACTTTTCCCCTTTTTTTATTCTTTCCATGAGACTTTCTGCAAGTCCTTTTGCCTGAGCATCACTCATGGTATCAGGCCTGATCATAAGATGGCTTACCCTAAGCTCGGTTTTCCTCTTGTTATAAAGATCCTTAATCCCGGGTTCGACCATTTCTTTTTCAATAAGGTAAGTTGAACCTACCTTTTCCTTATAATCGTTAAGCTCTGTTTGTAATGCCGGATCCTTATCAAATCCCCTTACCTGAGCATCCTTTAATTTCATTTTGAAATTAACATATAGATCAAGAAAGCTTTTTATTTTAGGAAGTGAATCTTTCTTTGCAGCTTCCATACTTCCAGCATTCTTTGCATAAACATTTTCTAATTCACCTAATGTAATATTATCATTTCCAAACTCAGCGACCACCATCTTTGAATGTTCGGGTGAACAAGAAGAGAGTATACATGTAACTAAAACAAGTAAAACGGATACTATCCGAAAGCGCATTGAATAACCTCCAGTATTTTTAAATTTTTAAGTTGTTATTTTAGCTAAAGCTTGTAATAAAAGCAAGGGAATTAAGGAAAGACAAAGGATCAGTTTGCAGAGGACGGTCAGAACTCATCCATCGGGAGGCTTAATTCTTATATTATCAGCCCCCCATATTGGAATTTAATTTATTTTTCTAGTATTAACTTAATTGTACTGTTATAGCTGGCTGCCGACATTCTTACAAAATAAATACCGCTCGGAAGACTGCTTCCGTCTAACTGCAGCGTATACTGCCCTTTTTCCCTCGTACCTTCAAATAAGGTAGATAGTTTTACACCTAAAACATTATAGAGTTCCAACTTAAGGCTCGATTGCACCGGAACTGAATATTTGATGGTTGTAGTCGGATTAAAAGGGTTTGGGTAGTTCTGGGAAAGCTGAAAATCACCTGGAATCTTATTCCCTTCAACTTTTACGTCTGTAATCGCGCTGAGTGCATAATTTACAGCAGAAACTGCATTTACAATCCCCCAGCCGTAATACCTGTCAGGACTGTTTTTCCTGGAGGCAGTGTTCCTTAAGGCATCCCTTACCTGAATTGGGGTTAGCTTGGGATTCGCTGATAAAACCAACGCCGCAGCTCCGGCAGTAAGCGGACAGCTGAAGGATGTGCCGTTAGATCTGACATAAGAATCGGTGGCTAATGTCCCGGCAAGATAATCCCTTACCCCCATTGCCATTACATCTGGCTTAATTCTGCCGTCTGAAGTAGGCCCAATGCTGCTGAATCCGGCCTTTATCCCCAAAGAATCTACCGCCCCTACGGTTATTATTGTATCAGCATCAGCTGGCGCACCTAATGTGTTGTGATCAGGACTTTCTCCTTCATTTCCTGCCGAAACTACCACCACTATCCCCTTTCTTGCCGCCATGGCTGCTGCTAGGGTTATCCGCGCTGTATGTCCATTTAAATCCTGCCAGGTATAACTTGTATATGGCTTATCAAATACTAAATAGCCCAGCGAGGTCGAAGCTATATCAATTCCAATACTATCGGCCCATTCCATTGCAGCAATCCAGTTGTCTTCTTCAATGGGAGTCTCACTGTCTGTATTTTCTGTCTTGGCCAGCACGTAATCGGCTTCAAAAGCAGGACCGATCAGCTTTCCTTCCTTAAAACCCCCGATTGCCGAAAGTGTCGCTGTCCCGTGCGATCCCTCCCCCTGCAGCCCAACACTATCCCCGACATTAGGCCCATTGTTGACAAAATCCCATTTCGCTATTATATGCATCCTGCTGAAAACTTCATGTGCCAGATTACTAAAACCTGCATCAAATACTCCAATTGTAATCCCCTTACCCGTATATCCCATATCATGAACTGCCGGTACATTTATCAGATTAAGCTGAGTTAGCGAATTCCCGTAATTAAGTGAAGTAATATCTTTTTTGAGATTTATACTGGTTTTGACCTGCTTTATTAGATTTTCCTGTGGAACTTTGAATTGACCAACAATGTCTACCTGCTTTACAAAAGGCAGTTCTGCTATCTTATTTACATTTCCAGCAGTAATATAACCGCTTACGGCGTTAAACCAGCGGGACTTCTGCTTAATTTCAAACCCAGGGGCCTTAAGTGGTTCTATGTAGCTGGAATTTACTGGTAAATCAGTTATATCAACTATCTTATCGCGGCTTAAAAACTTTGAACGCCGGTTAAGTGACTTCTCACTTATATAACTTAACGGATTACTCTGATAGGTTTCTTTCCTGATCGGATTTTTATCATTAAAATATATCCAGATCAGGATTTTTTGATTCTGATCACTGATTGTACTTAATTTAGCCTTCAGATTTGATGAAATTTTTCCGTTTGCAGATAAAACAGCACTGATAAATAGTATAAAAAAAACCGTTAGAATTTTACGCATATTTTCCTGTTAGTTTTCCGGTAATTAGACTTTATTATTTAAACTGTAATTACCCGGATTAAATTCCCAGTCAAAAAAAAGGCTGCACCTTAAAAATGCAGCCTTTTTTCGTCTATCACTATCCTGTTTATCAGAATTGATTATTTACTTGGCTCTTGTTCCGGCCTTAACTGTACCATCAACCTGTAGAAGGTTTAATTTTCCGTCACTTCCTTCAACAGCTAGTATCATTCCCTGTGACTCAAGACCCATAAGCTTTGCAGGCTTCAGATTGGCAACCATTACTATTTTTTTCCCTACTATTTCCTCAGGCTGAAAACTTTTTGCTATTCCTGCAATTACCTGCCGCTTCTCAAATCCTAGATCAACTTTCAGCTTCAGAAGTTTATCACTTTTTGGCACCCTTTCAGCCGAAATAATCTCAGCTGTCCTTAACTGCACTTTCATAAAATCATCAATTGTAATTTCTTCGAACTTTTCAACTGCCTGTGCCTCTTCAGACTTACCAAGCTTTTCAGTCTGTTCTTCAATTACTTTGTCTTCAATCTTAGTAAACAGAATTTCAGCTTTCCCAAGTTGATGACCGGCTGCTAAATTTTCATTCCCGGCATTATCCCAGTCAACTGCACCTGCATTTAACATCTTAAATAACTTTTCTGAAGCAAATGGAATAATTGGCGAAAATAGCTCTGCAAGTGTGTATATTGTCTGCAGACATATATTTATCGAAGTTGCGCATTGCTCTTTGCTGCTTTTTATCTGTTTCCAGGGCTCAGAGTCATTAAAGTACTTGTTGCCTGCCCTTGCAAGGTTCATCGCTTCATTAACACCATCTTTTATTTTGTACCTCTCAAACAGATCTGATACCTTAGCTGGATAATTCTTCAGAAGTTCAACCATTCCCTTATCAATTGGTAAAAGCTCTCCTTTGTCCGGCACTTTCCCATCAAAATGCTTATGGGCAAATGTAAATGTCCTGTTTACAAAATTACCTAATATATCTGCTAGCTCTCCGTTGTTCCTTGATTGGAATTCTTTCCAGTAAAAATCAGTATCTCTGTTCTCTGGCAGATTCGCTGCAAGTGCATACCTTAATGGATCTGCCGGAAATAACTTAAGAAAATCAATTACATCAATCCCCCAGTTTCTGCTCTTTGAGAACTTCTTCCCTTCAAAGTTCAGAAATTCATTCGCCGGAACGTTCTGCGGCAGTATATATTTGTCACTGTTCCCATCATTCCAGGCCATTAGCATCGAAGGAAAAACAATGGTATGGAATACTATATTGTCTTTTCCAATAAAGGCTACATATTTTGTTTCAGGACTCTGCCAGTAATCCTTCCACATATCTGCATTCCCTTTTTGCAGCGAAAGTTCCTTTGTGGCTGAAATGTACCCGAGTACGGCATCAAACCATACATAAAGAACTTTTCCCTGTGCATTCTCCAGTGGGACCTGTACACCCCAGTCTAAATCCCTTGTTATTGCCCTGTCCTGAAGCCCATCTTTGAACCAGCCTCTGCAGTACTGCAGTACGTTTTCTTTCCATCCATATGTCTTATTCATTTTATCAACATATTCTTCAAGCCGCTGCTGATAGTTTCCTAATGGGAAATAATAATGTGATGTCTCCTTTAGAACCGGAGTCTCACCGGTTATCTTGCTCTTTGGATTCTTAAGATCCGATGGATCATACAATGCACCGCAGTTCTCACATTCATCGCTTCTTGCCTGCTCGTTTCCGCAGTTGGGACATGTGCCTTCTACATACCTGTCTGGAAGGAACATCTTGGCTTTTTCGTCAAAAAACTGCATCGACTTCTTTTCTTTTAAGATCCCCTGATTATAGAAGTTCAGAAAGAATTCTCTCGAGGTATCATGATGAATCGGAAGACTTGTCCTTGAATATATATCAAAACTCATTCCAAATTGCTCAAAAGCCGCCTTATTAATGTTGTGAAACCGGTCAATAACTTCCTTTGGCGTTATTCCTTCTTTATCTGCTGTTATTGTAATTGGCACCCCATGCTCGTCCGACCCGCAGATATATATTATATCAGCACCTTTTAACCTCTTATACCTGACGTAAATATCAGCAGGCAGATATGCACCGCTTAAATGTCCTAAATGTATCGGCCCGTTTGCATAAGGCAAAGCGGAAGTAACAATTATTTTTTCCTTATCCAACTTTTATCCTGCTATTTTTTTTGTTATTCTTGATTCTTTAGTTTTTCTTTCAAATATACGATTTTTTTTTGGATTTTTTTCTCCTGCTTTATAATCAGGCTAGAGCATAATTTATTCGGAAATTTCAGGTGAATGAATTTTTACATTTTTTAGTTGAACAACAATGTGTTTCTTTGCATCTTGGAATTCCGGTTTAAGGGTAAAACCGGTTTTCTGTATTTCTTTTTAATCATTAAATTAGCTGTGAAATTTCTAAGTTTTTGAGGGATGAAACTAAATGGGAATTATGAATAAGTTCGAACTGAGAAAATTCGTTGCACCTGAGTTTATTTTTGGCCAGGGGTCAATTTATCTGGCGGGTCAGTATGCAAAGAATTTCAACTCAAGAAGAATTCTTATTGTCTCTGATCCGGGAGTTATTAAGGCAGGATGGACAGATAAGGTTATTCAAAGCCTCCAGGAACATTCAATTGAAAATGTATTATTCTCAAACGTTACCTCCAACCCAAGGGCTGAGGAAGTTATGCAGGGAGCTGACCTCTTCCATAGCACAAGATGCGATGGCATCATCGCTGTAGGCGGCGGAAGCCCGATTGACTGCGCAAAGGGAATTGGTATTGTAAGCTCAAATAGAAGAAATATCCTGGAGTTTGAAGGCGTGGATAAAGTAAAATACCCTATGCCTCCTATTATATGCATCCCAACTACTGCAGGTACCGCTGCTGATGTTTCCCAGTTTGCCATAATAAGCGATTCTGAGGAAAGAGTAAAGAAAACTATTGTCAGTAAAGCTGTGGTACCCGACGTCGCTTTGATAGACCCATTAACTACAACTACAATGCCTCAGTATCTTACTGCATGCACGGGAATTGATTGCCTTGTACACGCTATCGAGTCATTTGTCTCTAACGCCAGCTCCATGATAACCGATGTACATGCACTCGAAGCAATAAGACTTGCTTCCAGATACCTCCTCCCTGTCTTGGAAAATCCTGATAACCTTGAATTCCGTACGAAAATGATGATGGCCTCGCTTGAGGCGGGCCTGGCTTTTTCTAATGCCAGCCTTGGCATTACTCATGCAATGGCTCATTCGCTCGGAGGCCTCTCTGATCTGCCTCATGGAGAATGTAATGCTATTTTAATGGAACATGTGCTGGAATTTAACTATAAGGATGCCGCAGAACGCTATACGAAAATAGGTGAAGCTATGGGGCTGAACCTTGACAAACTGACAACAAATGAAAAAAAACAATCAATTCTGCTGAATATTAACAGACTGAAAAAAGAAGCTGGAATTGAAAATAAATTAAGCACTTTTGGTATCAGCTCTGGCGATATCCCCTGCCTGGCAAAAAATGCAATGAGCGATGTCTGCGTAGTAACTAATCCCCGTAAACCAATTGAAAAAGATATTGAAGTCATCTATGAAGAAGCTCTCTGAAAATAATAACTGGGATGTCCTCCGGCAAAAAGTAATAGGACTTGGCGAAACATCCCTAAGAAAAAACTATTATGCTGAACTGCAGAACAGATTAGATGAACTTGAAAGATTCAGGTTTCTGCTCGACTGTACGCTTGATTCAATCCTTGTGGCCGAAATACCATCAGGAAATTTTATTGACTTCAATAAATCTGCAAGTGACCTGCTCGGCTATAATAAAGAAGATTTACTCTCAAAAAGTATAAATGATATTCTGGAACCACACTTTGCTCATGAAATAATTGACTTTTCTGCAGGAACAAACCCTCAGAAAAAATATCAGAAGGTTTTCTCTACCTCTGTTAAAACAGTCAACGGAAACCTGATACCTGTGGAAATATCCATTAATTCAGGTAATTTCTTTTCAAAAGTATATGCGGTTATCCTTATCCGCGATATTGCTGAAAGAAAAAAAAATGAAGATGAGCTAAAACAGTATAAATTTATTCTGGATAACGCCGGAGAAGAAATTTTTCTCTTGCACCCCGATGGCAGATTTGCTTACTTAAACGAAGCCGCTTCTTCAAGCCTTAAGTATCCTATTGAAGAACTTATTGGAAAAAATATCTCACAGGTTGATTTTACATGGAGCGAGGGTAAGTTCTATAATCATTTTTTGTCGCTTAAAGAAAAAGATATGCCTTTGTTTGAAACTTCTCATATTTCAAAAGACGGACAAATTATCCCAAAGGAAATAAAATCTGTATACCTGAAGATTGGAGATAATGAATACGCCTGCAGCTTTGCCCGCAATATAAGCGAACGGAAAAAACATGAGGCGGAACTCAGAAAACTCTCAAGAGCTGTACACCAAAGCTCCAGCCTTATTATTATTACTGACTTGCTTGGAAAAATTGAATATGTCAATCCTAAGTTTACTGAAGTTGCCGGATTTTCTCTCGAAGATATCTTCGGAGAGATCCCGCAGTTCTTAAGCTATGAGACTAAAAACCCGGACCGGTTCAGAAAGGTCTGGAGTACTATCCTTAGCGGTAATGAATGGAAAGAAGAGCTTGAATTTAAAAGAAAGAACGGACAAATATTCTGGACCTATTCTTCAATTTCTCCGGTTCTTAGCGACGAAGGAAAAGTAACTCATATTTTATGCATCGCTGAAGATATAACAGAAATTAAAAATGCTGAAAAAGAGTTGATTGTAGCAAAGGAAAAAGCAGAAAAATCCGACCGCCTTAAATCAGAATTCCTCGCACAGGTCTCTCACGAAATCCGTACACCGGTTAATACTATTCTAAACTATATTTCTCTCGTTAGGGAAGAACTGCAGTCGAACATTACTGATGAACTTCAGTTTAGCTTTAAGGCTATTGACAATGGATCAAGAAGACTGATTAAAACCGTGGATTCACTTATAAATATGTCCCAGGTTCAGACTGGCAACTATGACTTTAAGCCGTCAAGGATTGATCTGGAAAAAGATGTCTTGGACGGAATTATTCTTGATTACCATTTCCAGGTTAAAGCTAAAGGTATCGGACTTAACTTCTGCAATAAATCTGATAATCAGATTATTACTGGCGACCTTTATTCGGTTACTCAGATCCTAAGTAACCTGATAGATAACGCTGTTAAATATACCAGCCAGGGACAAATTAATATAACACTCTTCAATAACGATAGTACTGTGTCCGTTGAGATCGCAGATACCGGAATAGGCATATCTGAGGATTATATGCCGTTTTTATTTGAACCATTCTCACAGGAAGATACAGGCTACAGACGCAGGTTTGACGGAAACGGCCTTGGACTTGCTCTTGTTATTAAATACGCTGAATTAAATGGTGCTGAAATTAATGTGAATAGCCAAAAAGGAGTCGGAACTAAATTTACTGTTTCATTCAGATCTAAATGATAAGTTCTATTTGTTTAAAACTAAGGGAAATAAATTGTCTTTATTTCCCTTTTGAATTTCTTTAATATCCTTATCTCACTTCTCTTACACAACTATATTCTTACACAACTATATTCTTTTACAAAACTATTTTTCCAATCCTTTATACATCTCATCGATAAGGTTCGAGTAGCGTTCTTCAATCGTCTTTCTCTTAAGTTTCAAAGTAGGTGTAACTTCCCCGGACTCAAGTGAAAATGGCTTGTCTAGAAGAACAAATTTCCTGACCCTTTCATAATTAGCCAGCTGCTTCTGAAATCTCTCCAGATCTTTTTCTATTATATTATAAATTTCTTTATTGTTTACCAGATCATCATTTGATTCGTAGGAGATTCCATGTGAATCGGCGTATTCTCTTACAGCCTCAAAATCCGGAACGATCAGTGCACTAAGGAACATCCGCCTGTCACCAATAAGAACAAACTGATCGATATACTTGCTGCTTAAAAACAGATTCTCTATTGGAGTCGGAGCAATATACTTTCCATTTGAGGTCTTAAATAAATGCTTCTTCCTGTCAGTAATTACCAGAAAACCTTCTGCATCAAATACTCCTATATCACCGGTATGAAGCCATCCGTCTTTCAAAACTGCTTCAGTCTCTTTTTTATTTTTAT
>JBLNEL010000283.1:0-2661 GCA_050262615.1 Bacillota bacterium | reverse complement strand
GCTGAACAGCGAAAGGAATTTCTGCAGGCTGATAGCCTCGTTGAACTTAAAATTTCCGGAAGTATCATATGAAAGTGTCTGCATAATAATTAGAGGTTTGGCCGAAATCCTAATTTTAAGTGAATCTGTTTTAGGATTTCTTATATATGACCCCTGCGGAGAATCAGGAAGATTGGTAATCTTTTTCTTTTTGTCTTCCGAATATGCCTTTAACGCATCATCGCCGCTGAAATATTCCACGGTATCAATTAAGACGTAATTTGCGGACATACCGGAAGATACTGCTTCAATAAAGCCCGTGCAGTTAAAGTCAGGTAATGCACTTGCAGAGGGCTGTGCCGGAGAATGCAATGAATCAGTCTGTTTCTGACCGCCCGGTTTCTTTTCGCTGCAGCCGCTAAAGATCAGTACTGAGGATAAAATTGCCGCAGCAAACAATACTGATGCAATTTTTTTATTCAAAGACAGGCAGAATATTTTCACAATAAAAAATCCCTGTGAATGTTTGTTTATTCCAAACTTTACGGTGCAAAATAAACAAATTTTGTATAAATACGAATAACCGGAAATTAATTCATTAAGTCCTAAAACGTTTTAATCCGCCTTTGAGCTTTTTTAAGCGGAAAGGGGGAGGTGATGCGCTACCCTCTAAAATGTTTGGAATTCAGAATGTATTCGGAATTTTTAACAAGTCGAGGTCCTAAAAGTGTCCTAAATATATAATGCCAAACAAATCCACGAATATAAATCGATAACCCGGTTATGATGGTCCCTCTCCACGGTATTTATATAGAGGCGTGGGCTCCCGGATCTTCCAGGGTTATTTGAACAGCCACGGCAATCATGTCTGCTATTGAATTATCCTCCTTTTATTGAAATCACTCAAATATATTTTCTAATGCCTGATATTCACTATGCACAGAAATAATTGCGGTCTTTATTTCGTTCTCATTTTTGCTGTTTATTACCATGTTTAATTTATTTATATATAACTTTAATGATTGAACAGCATTATTGAATTCATTTTTTTTCGATGCAAACTTTTCCGGCAGATTAGCTTTTTCCAAATCTGTGATTTTGACTCCCAGGTTCTTAGCTGAGGTAATAATCTTTTCAATATTATTTCCCGGCATATAATAATGATAAAGAATATACAATTCCTGATGAAACTGGTCGACTTCTTTAATAACCGGTTTGATTATTCTAACCAAGCCTTCATATTTGCCATGCAATAACTCAGCTGACTGAATTATTGCTGAAGAATCTTTCCTGGATATAGCATCCTTGTAACTTTCAACCGAAGACATCAGTCCAATTACTCCAGCTGCCCACCTGCCTTTTTTTTCTCTCAATATCCCGGGTAACTCTGCATCTTTTACACGTTCAGCGCCACTTTCAATTTCTGGTAATAACTCGGCCAACATTCTGATATCTTTTTTGGGCCATGCAATATGCCATAATTTGTAAATCACTCCATGAAATTCAGAAAGTTCCTTCACTTTTGAGACAGTTTCGGGATTTTGTTCTTGTGCTGCAAGAGTTACTGCAGAAAGTATTATAATTAGAAATAACAAATATCCCTTCATAACTACTCCTGTTTATTTTACTTTTTCATATGTAATTTACTATGGACCTTTTGGTGCGATGCGACCGGTTCAAGATGTGTAATTATTCTTACTTCTTTTTCAAATTTCGATATTATAGAACGTTCAAGATCAGTAGCTAACAGGTGTGCCTCTTCTAATAAAATAGCTGTTGGGAATAGCAGATGAAATTCTATCCAAATTATATTTCCACTTTCTCTAAATCTTAATTCATGATATTCAAATTTCTTATCTGAGCTCATTTCATCAAGGATGTTTACAATTTTCTCCCTTAGTACATCCGATCCTGTGTCCATCAATCCTCCATAGGATTGTTTTACTAACTTTCCCCCTGTCCATAGAATATTTACCGCTACTATGATTGCAAAAATCGGGTCAAATGGAAGCCAGCCGCTAATCCATGTTAAAATAAGCCCCCCGACGACTCCAAAGCTTGTCCATGAGTCAGTTAATACATGTTTACCGTTTGCAACCAGTATGAGAGAATTAGTTTTTTCCCCTTTTCTTACAAGATATAAACCCAGGAATAAGTTTATTACTGATGCCCCAAGCGTAAAATATGTGCCTTTATCAATATTGCTTAGTTGTACACCCTGAACTAATCGTTCAATTGACAAATAAATAATATAGCATGCAGCTATTATTATTAATCCCCCCTCAAAACCGGCAGAAAAGTAATTTATTTTGTCATGGCCATAGGTATGTTCCTTGTCAGCGGGTTTTAAGCTGAGCCACAAACTATATACAGCAAAACCAACACCTATAATATGCACAACAGATTCAGCAGCATCAGAAAATATAGCCGATGAACCGGTAATTAAATAAGCGTACCATTTGATAGCCAGCATGAATACGCCAAATGCCAACGATAACTTAATTGCGAAAAATTGATCTTTGCTTTCTTTTGTTTTTCCAACATTTGTCATTGGGATAGCTCCTGATTAAGAAATATAATCCCCTAATTAAAAGAATAGCTCTGCACTGAAAAAATTAAATGAATCTGTTATAAGTAGAGTCGTTTATAGCAGGAGGTATTGAATATTATCGTGGCGGTTGA
>JBLNEL010000282.1:0-5030 GCA_050262615.1 Bacillota bacterium | reverse complement strand
AAGCATTCATTAACTCAAACCGAGGTTTTCGTGCCGTGCCTTCAGATATTCAGGATATAAGAGATTACAGGCGCTACAGGGCATATATTCAGAATAACTTCAGAATTGCAGAAAGATTATTTGTTGAACCTGGAATAAGATTGGATTACTATGATATACTGCAAAAGCCATATTTTGCACCTAGAATTTCAATGTCATATGGACTTGATAATCTTACCACCTTCAGAGCCCTTTGGGGGATATATTACCAGTCTCCGGGTTATGAAAAACTCAGGGATGCAAATATTCTCTTTGACCTTAGTCCTCAGTATACTAATAAATTAAATGCTGAGAAAGCCGCTCATTATGTCATTAGTCTGGAAAGATGGCTTAATGCTGAGTGGCGGGCCAGAATTGAAGGTTATTATAAAAACTTTCAGAACCTGATTGTTCAGAAAAAGGTTGAGGGTACAGGTTATTTCACCGAGCCTGTTCCCGGAAAAGATCCACATTACACTGATGCCTGGACCAGGCCAATCCCGGTAAGTGCAGATTCAATTACTCAGATACCTGTAAATAACTCAAACGGGGAGGCATATGGCTTTGAATTTCTTTTAGAAAAAAGAAATATTGCCGGGTTAAATGTATTATCCGGGTGGATTTCATATGCACTTGCTTATGCAAACAGGTACGAAGATCAATTTACCATACCATTCAGATTTGATCAGAGGCATACGGTAAATGTTGTAATGAATTATATGGCCAGCAGTTGGCTTAACATTGGGCTAAGATGGCAGTTTGGTTCAGGTTTTCCTTACACGAAACCTAAAGGAATTAAGCCCAGAATTACACTTGAAGATTCAAATCTTGATGGTAAACCTGAAAGTGCGCAGATTGCTTCCAGATTAACATTTGCAAACAATAATGCCAGACCCGAAGTGATTTATAATATAGATTATGGACCGGATGCAAACCGTTTTGATGCTTATAAGCCGGATTACCACAGGCTGGATATAAGGCTTACAGCCTATACTGGTTTCTGGGGGCTTGACTGGTCATTCTATATTGATGTAATAAATGTTTATAACCGTAAAAATGTGATAAACTTTAACTACTTTATTACTGAAGATCTTACAATAGATAAACGGACAACAACCAGTCTGCCGATTATTCCAACATTTGGTTTTAGTGTAAAATTCTAAGATATTTGTAAAATAAATTTTTTATAGTTATATACTGCACCATTCTCAGGGCAATTTAAGAGTTATTCTGACACTTTTGATTGAAGAATTTTACATATGATTTTTTCTGTTGGACAGATAACCAGGTTAATTAAAGAAGAGCTAGAAAACAACTTTTCAGACGTCAGCATTGAAGGGGAAATCTCCAATCTCAAGAAACACGTATCAGGTCATTGGTATTTTAATCTTAAAGATTCAGATGCATTGATTTGCTGTACAATGTGGAAGGGCTTTAATAATTATGTTTTCTTTACTCCTGAAGACGGAATGAAAATTATTGCTTCCGGGCATATTTCAGTCTATCCTCCAAGGGGCAGTTATCAGCTGGACGTAAGGCACATGAAACCAGCCGGAGTAGGAAGTCTTCAGGCTGCTTTTGAAAAACTCAAACAGAGACTTGCCTCTGAAGGACTTTTTGATGCAGAGCTTAAAAAGCCAATTCCGACATTTCCCAAAAAAATAGGTATTGTTACAGCTGTCGATGGTGCTGCGCTTCGTGATATGATAAGCGTTGCCGAAAGAAGGTTCCCATTGGTAGAATTGTTTGTAGTTCCAAGCAAGGTTCAGGGGGAAGGTGCTGCAAAATCGATTGCTGAAGCTATTGAACTTCTTAATAAAAGAGATGATATCGATATTATTATTGCAGGCAGGGGAGGAGGCTCGCTTGAGGATCTTTGGGCATTTAATGAAGAAACAGTAGCCCGTGCTATTTATAATTCTCATATACCTGTGATAAGTGCTGTAGGTCATGAGACAGATTTTACAATTGCTGATTTTGTAGCAGACCTGCGTGCTCCAACGCCTTCGGCTGCAATGGAGATTGCAACTCCCAGTAAAGAAGATTTTTTTGCCTACATTCAGGATTTTATTTCAAAATCATCGGATAATATTTCTTATATTTTGGATCAGAAAAAGCGGATTGTAAACAGCATTATTACTTCTTACGGCTTTAGAGTTCCTCAGGACCTCATTAGGGTAAAAATGCAGCAAATGGATAATATATTCTACCGAATTGAACAAAAAATAGATAAAAAATTGTTAACTGCTAATAACAGAGTCTCTGTACTGGCTAAAAGTCTTGAGGGGAATGATGTGCAGAAGATATTGAAAAAAGGCTTTGTCTTGGTAAGGCAAGATTCTAAATTTGTAAAGCGGGCTAGCGATTTTACCGGTGACAGACCGGCGGTTCTGAAATTCTATGATGATGAGATTACAATAAATACAAAAGAAGAGCAGTAAATAAAGGTAAGTAATAAATAAAAATGAGTAAGAAAAAAAACGGAAACTCATTCGAAGATTCGCTCTCCAGACTTGAAGAGATATCGAGGCTTCTGGACAGCGAAGAAATCGGACTGGATGAAGCTATCTGCCTTTATCAGGAAGGCATTGAATTATCAAAGCATTGCTTTGAAAAATTAAAAGATGCTGAACTGAAAGTAACAACCCTCCGGAAAAACCTTGAGGGAGAAATAAGTGAAGAAAATACCTTCGATGATTAAAATTACAGGTTGAAATTAAAAATATGAACGAAGAGAATAAGTACCAGATACTTAATAAAATAGATTCCCCGGCAGATATCCGACAACTGAGTTCACACGAGTTAAAGATCCTATGCAATGAGCTAAGAGATTATCTTATTGATGTTGTTTCAAGAGTAGGAGGGCATTTCGGCGGCGGTCTTGGAACAGTGGAACTGACTGTTGCACTGCATAAAGTCTTTAACACGCCAAATGATCTTATAGTTTATGATACAGGTCATCAGGCTTATCCACATAAAGTACTTACCGGCAGACGTGAAGCACTTACTACAATTCGCCAGCTAAATGGCATAAGCGGATTTCTTAAAAGAAGTGAAAGTGAATATGATGCTTTTGGTGCCGGGCATGCTTCAACCTCAATTTCTGCAGCGCTGGGTATGGCTGCTGCAAGTGATCTGAATAAATCAAAGAAAAAAGTTGTTGCGTTAATTGGTGATGGTGCAATGACTGGCGGAATGGCATATGAAGCTATGAATAACGCCGGAGTCCTGAAATCTGATCTGATTGTTGTCTTAAATGATAACAATATGTCAATTGCACCAAATGTTTGGCAATTTTCGAATTACTTTACTGAAATGATTGCCCATCCCGACTATAACAGGCTTAAAGCGCAGGTTTGGGATATTACAGGTAAACTTGACCAGTTTGGTGACAGGTTAAGAAAAATTGCTGCTCGTCTGGAAAATGGTATAAAAGCCATTATCACTCCCGGTATGCTCTTTGAGGCTCTTGGCTTCAGGTATTTCGGTCCTGTGAACGGACATAATATTGTTCAACTGGTAAAACTCTTTGAACAGGTAAAAGAGTTAAATGGTCCTATTCTTGTTCATGCAATTACACAGAAGGGAAAAGGCTATAAACCTGCTGAGGAGGACATTCAAAGGCTCCATGCTTCTACTCCTTTTGATAAGCTGACCGGGCAGGCATATAAAAAATCTGGTTCTGCTGTTTCATATACGAAGATTTTCGGCGAAGCACTGCTGCAGATCGCAAAAGAAAATTCTAAGGTTATTGGAATTACAGCTGCAATGCCGGACGGTACAGGGTTGGATATTTTACAGAAGGAACTGCCTGAAAACTATTTTGATGTGGGTATTGCAGAAGAGCATGCTGTAACCTTTTCAGCCGGAATGGCAACACAGGGAATTATTCCTGTTGTTGCAGTCTACTCAACTTTTCTTCAGAGGGCAATTGATCAGATAATACATGATGTGGCATTGCAGAAGCTGCATGTAGTTTTTGCCTTAGACCGTGCAGGGCTTGTTGGTGCAGATGGTCCTACGCATCATGGATCGTTTGACCTTTCTTACTTAAGGTTGATTCCCAATATTGTAATTATGGCACCTAAAGATGAATCTGAGTTAAGGAACATGCTTTATTCAGCTGTTAATAGTTACAAAGATGGTCCTGTTGCACTTCGTTATCCGCGAGGTAATGCACTTGGTGTAAAGCTGAGCTCAGGATTTGAAGAAATTCCGCTTGGAAAAGGTGAAGTAGTAAAAGAAGGTTCAGATGTTGCATTGCTTGCCGTCGGATCGATGGTGGACTATTCAGTTAAAGCAGCCGGTAAATTAAAAGAAGAAGGAATTAGTTGTCATATTGTCAACATGCGTTTTATAAAACCTCTGGACACAGAAATACTTGATGCTGTTGCTTCAAAATTCAATAAGATTGTAACACTCGAGGAGAACTCTCTTGCAGGAGGTTTCGGCAGTGGAGTAGTTGAATACTTTTCTGACAAAGCATACAAAAATGATATTCTAAGAATTGGAATACCGGATAAATTTGTTGAACACGGCACACAGGCTGAGCTTCATAAGATCCTTGAAATGGATCCGGAAGGTATATCAGTTAAAGTCCGGCTTTTCCTTAAAGGTCAGACAATTTCACAGATAATTGTTGCTTAAAGATTTATTTATTTGGAAAAATTAAACTCTAAAATTCTTTTGGTTGACGACGAGCCGGATATAGTGGAATTTCTGCAGTATAATCTGGAACAGGAAGGCTTTGAGGTCATGACTGCTTTTGACGGTGAAGAAGCACTTTTGAAAGCTAAGACTGAACCTGACCTTATAATTCTTGACGTAATGATGCCCAAAATGAATGGTTATGAGGTATGCCGCAGAATCCGGGATAATAAAAACCTGGCACATATACCTGTAATTTTTCTGACAGCCCGTTCAACTGAACTTGATGAAATAAAGGGACTTGAAACCGGGGCTGATGATTTTATTGGTAAACCGATCTCACCCAAAAAACTTGTTGCCAGAGT
>JBLNEL010000281.1:0-4054 GCA_050262615.1 Bacillota bacterium | reverse complement strand
ATATATTTGGGGCAGGTCATGTAGCACAAGCTGTAAGCAACATAGCAAAGACTTTGAGATTTAATATCGCACTGTATGATTTCAGAGAAGATATTCTGAATGAATTTCCAGGCTCTCAGTATGACAGGAAATCTCTGCTTGATTTTTCCAAACTCTCTGTGATGGATAAAGAAGAAATTATTTTGGATGATAAAGATTTTGTACTTATAATGACTCATAATCATATTCATGATATTGAAGTGCTTAAATTCATTTACAGGAATTATCCTCAAATGAATTATATAGGAATGATAGGTTCCAGAAGAAAAGTATATGAGGCAGTTACAATTATAAAAGAGCATTTTGGCAGCAGCATCAATCTGAAGAATCTTTATGCACCTGTTGGCATCAACATTGGAGGGGATCTGCCTGAAGAGATAGCACTAAGTATTATGGCTGAGATACAGTCGAATGTATACAACAGAAATCAGCATCATTTAAGGCTTGATGAACTGAATGAATAATTAGCAATATTGCTTTCAATAAAAAGGATGGATTTTCTCCTAAGCCGGAACTTGTGGAAATATTCTGTACAAGCTAAAAGTATCTGATCGAACTAGTACACTTTTCTGTAGAATATTTTTCAAATCTGAGTTCTTAGAGGGTTCCATAAGAAGGTGATTATTATGACTAATCGTGTCCTGAAAATCTCCTTAGCACTTTTTTTTATATTTCAATTTGCTCTTTTCTCACAATCCAAATCTCCGGCTGAATATGTAAATCCTTATATTGGCACAAGCAACGGCGGCAATACATTCCCCGGTGCTGTTGTTCCATGGGGGATGGTATCTGTCAGTCCGCACACAAATTCCGGCGGACCCGGCGGTTATCAGTACGGGAAAGAATTCATTTACGGATTTGGACATATTCATCTTTCAGGTGTAGGCTGTCCTGAAATGGGAAGCATTATTCTTACTCCCGCCACAAGAGAACTTGACCCCGAGCCTGAAAAAAATAAATCTCACTTCAGAAATGAAACAGCATATCCCGGCTATTACAAGGCTGAACTTACAGATAATAATATAATTGCGGAAATGAGTGCAACTGAAAGAACCGGCATAAGTAAATACACTTTAACATCTGATGACAGTGAAATGAGCCTTATTGCAGATGTCTCCAGGTGTCTTAATGGTATTAAGGGGGGGAGAGTAAAAATAAATAATTCATCAGAGATAGAAGGCTACAGTATATTCGGTGGATTCTGCGGTGATGAGTTTAAGCAAAAAGTTTACTTTGTAATGCAGTTTAACCATTCTTCCAGTTCAATAAAACTGTGGGAGGATAAAAAGTATACAGATCTTAGGGTTCTCGAAAAAGAAGGCAAAGCAATCGGGGCATACTTAAGGTTTAAGATAAAAAAGAATGAATCACTTTTAGTAAGGACAGGGATATCGTATGTAAGTGTAGAAAATGCAAGACTTAACCTAGAGAGTGAACTGTCTGACTGGAACTTTGAAGGAATAAAATCCAGGGCCAAGGAGAAATGGAACGAACAACTCTCAAGGATCATAGTTGAAGGGAAAAATGAAAATTATAAAACAATCTTCTATACAGGCATGTATCATATGCTGATCCATCCTAATATTTTCAGTGATGTTAATGGACAGTACAGAGCAATGGAAACCGGGGAAGTAAAAAAAGCAGAAGGATATACGCGCTATACAGTATATTCGCTCTGGGACACATACAGGAATCTGCACAGTTTTCTAACATTAGTTTTTCCTGAAAAAGAGCTGGATATGGTTAAATCGATGATAGGAATGTATGAAGACTACGGGTGGCTGCCCAAATGGGAGTTGACGGGAAAGGAGACCTATATGATGGTAGGGCTTCCCTCACTTCCGGTAATTACAGATACTTATATAAAAGGCATAAAGAATTTTAATGTTGATATTGCATATGAAGCAATGAAGAAAATGTCTACTGCTCCGGCAGAAAGGCAGTTCCCTTTGCGTCCCGGGATCAGTCAGTTAATGAAATATGGTTATATACCGCAGGATGATACGACCGATGATACTTGGGGACCGGTTTCAACGTCGCTTGAATATTATTTTGCTGACTGGACGTTATCTCAGCTTGCCAGGAAACTGGGCAGGGAAGAAGACTATAATTATTTTTACAACCGTTCGCTTTACTATAAGAACTACTACGATTCAACAGTAGAATTTCTGCGTCCAAGAAATAAGGATGGCTCATGGCTTACGCCTTTTGATCCGCTAGCCATGGAAGGAAGCGGAACATGGTCAGGCGCAGGCGGACCCGGGTATGTCGAGGGGAATGCATGGCAATATATGTTCTTTGTCCATCATGATGTAAAGGGGATGATCAGTCTTTATGGAGGTAAGTATAAATTTTTCAAAAGACTGAAGCAGCTTTTTGACGAAAACCATTTTATACTGTGGAATGAGCCCGATATGGGATTCCCATATCTATTTGAATTTATTCAGGGTGAAGAATACCGGACACAGGAGATAGTAAAAGATCTGCTTAATAAATATTATAATGCTGCTCCCGGCGGGCTTCCGGGCAATGATGATACGGGAGTGACATCGGGATGGTTTGTCTTCTCCTCAATGGGATTTTATCCATTCTGTCCAGGTGATTCAAAATATCAGGCTGCATTTCCTTTATTTGACAAGATAACTATTAATCTGAATAAGAATTTTTATACAGGCAGTCACATAGTTATAAAAACTGAAGATAATAATCCTGATAATACACGAATTGAATCAATAAAGTTTAATGGAATACCCGTTAAGAATTATGCAATTGATCATCTTGAAATGGTAAAAGGAAGTGAGATCATTTTTGAATTAGGGAAATAATACTAATGCTTAAATTATAACTTCCCGGGGCGGGATCGATAGTCTATAGTCCAAAGTCCAAGGTCCAAAGTCGAATCCGGACAAAGACAAAATAGTCCAAAGTCCATTAAAGAGTCCATAGTACAAAGTCGTTTAGTCCAAAGTGGGTTGGTGACTGATTGTTTAGTGCGGACGGATTTTGGGAAGCACAGGGATGGGGGATAGGAAATAGGGGAATCATATGGAGTAAATTTTTTTGTGGGTGTGAGGTTATGTTTTGTTTCTGAATTGATTTAGTACTTGCTGTTTCAGGTTCCAGAGGTTTTCTGAAATTGAAACGTGGTATATATGCGGGTTGATAAGTCTTTTTACACCTGCATCGAGAGCCTTAAGATCAGATTCGCGCGTTTTTCTTATCTCTTCCATAGAGGGCCAGTCATAAACTGTCTTACCTTTTTCCCAGACTTTGCTGTGCAGCAGTTCGAACTTTAATCCGGAAGTCTCCAAAGTTCGTCTTTTTGTCTGATCATGAGGATGGAGCATTTGTAACTTACTGCTGCCGGAAGGATCTTCTTCGGGTAAGGTTATATAATCAGCAGTTGCTGTTCCATTATTATCATAAACCCTGTAGACAGATTTCTGTCCGGGATTAGGTATTTTATCAATGGTTTCGGATATTTTAATTACCGGCTGCCAGGCTCCGTTATCGTTAACAGCAACAAGCTTATATACACCGCCTAAAGCAGGATCACCATAGGAAGTAATAAGTCTCGTGCCGACTCCATATATAAGGCGATTAATTACACTATCAGCATCCACGCCTGCCTTTGGCGCCTCTTCGCTAATCTGTGTAATTATCTGCCAGATATTCATTTCATCAAGTTCATTGGATAAGACAATTGCTGTATCATCAAGTCCAGCTTTATCAAGCATTATTGCTGCATGAATACTCAGGTAGGCGAGGTCACCCGAATCGAGGCGTATGCCGGCAGGTTTATAACCTTTTGCTTTCAGTTTTTGAAAAATCTTTATTGCGTTTGGAATTCCGCTTTCAAGAGTATTAATTGTATCGACTAATAGAATGCAGTCTTCCGGGTACATATCTGCAAATGCCTGAAAAGCTTCAAGTTCGCTCATTCCAAGCGAAATAAAAAGCTGTACCATACTGTGGGCATGAGTACCTTTGGGAGGAAAGCCAAGAGCGTAGGAAA
>JBLNEL010000280.1:0-2900 GCA_050262615.1 Bacillota bacterium | reverse complement strand
ATAAGAGGCTTCTGATGAAAGTATTAGTTCTTGGCGCAAGCGGTGCTACCGGCAGGCAGGCTGTATCCCAATTAATTAAAAGGGGAGTAAGTTTAAGGATTGTCACCAGGAAAAATGCAGTTATTCCGGAAGAGATACGAAGTAATAAACTGGTAGAGCATATTACCGGAAATATAGCTGAATTTAACAAGATGGAAAATGAGGCGCTGGTTAGCGGATGTGACGCAGTAATCTGCTGTCTGGGGCATAATATTACTATGAAAGGAATATTTGGAGAGCCCCGGCTATTAGTTTATCAGTCGATAAAGAATATATGTGAAGCTATTGAAGGTTGTTCCTCAAAAAAGATAAAGCTGATCTTAATGAACACAGTTGCCTGCATTGACAAAGAGATAAAAGAAGAAAGGTCATTATCCGAAAGAATTATACTATCGATACTCACGGTAATATTGCCGCCGCAGAAAGACAATGTATGGGCTGCAGGTTATTTATCGCGAACAATTGGAAAGAATAATGAAAAGATAGAATGGACGGCCGTTCGTCCTGATTCATTAATCAACAATGATGAAGTAAGTCCATATGAAGTAGTTGAAACAGTAGAGCGAAATCCAATATTCAATCCCGGAAAGACCAGTCGAATAAATGTAGGTCATTTCATGGCAGAACTTATTACAGACAACGATTTGTGGGAGCAATGGAAAAGCAAGATGCCGGTTATTTATAATTTTGCGGAATCCTGATTAGCCGCATATTTTGCAGAAACGCCCGAAAGCGACATTTTCTGATGCAGTTGAGATTTTATTTTGATTGCGGAAAGGGGGGAGATGATGCGCAGGGCTTCAAAATCTTTGGAATTCAAGCTGGTTTAGGCATTTCTGATGAGATGATGTCCTAAAAATGTCCTGAAATTATATAATGGTTTTGTTAAAAGATAAAGGCACTGAATTATCATCGACAACAAAACTTAACGATTTGTTAACACAAACTCTACTTATGATTTATTATCTTTTCGCTATGTAATTAATATAAAGAGAATAGTCATTCACGAAAACTTCATTAAATAAATGGACAACTTAAAAGAAAGCCTTTTGAAAATGGCTTCATTGGTTGATGAGCAGGTCGCAAGGGCAACCGAAGCTTTAGAAACAGGAAATGTGGAACTCTGCAGGGGGATAAAAGCCAGGGATAAAGAAATAGATGCTTATGATAATCTGATTAATACAAAGTGCGAAAACATATTTGCTCTTTTTCAGCCTGTTGCTACTGACTTAAGATTTTTAATCTCTGCTTAGATGATAAACAATCAGCTTGAACGGTGGGGTGATATTGCAGTTAATATTGCTAATAGGGTAAAAAAGACAAAAGAATTTCATGACCTGATTATTGAGTCAAAAATTGTAGAGATGGGAAAGCGGGCCCGCTTAATGGTTAAAGAGGCCATAGACAGTTTTATTGACAGGAGCACTGAGATGGCATACAAAGTTTTAAGTTCGGATGAAGTAGTAGATAATCAGAATAAAGAAATCTTCAACTTTCTTATTGCAAAAATGCAGTCTGATAATTTACTTATTGAGCCTGCTAGCCATATGATTGTTCTTGCAAGGCAAATAGAGCGTCTTGCAGACCATGCGACAAATATTGCTGAAAATCTGGTATTTTATGTTGATGCTGAATTCATATCGCATAAAAAAAACTGGATAGAATAGGCGGGGCCAATTATAGTAATCCCTAATTTGTAAAAACATTGACTGAGTACAGAAAAGAGGCTTATTCTGTACTCAGTTTTGTAAATTGCTAGGTTTTAAGCCTAAAGGAAAACTCAGAGCCACTTCCAGGTTCACTTTTGACCTCGATTCTGGATTCATGAGCCTCAACAATGTGTTTTACAATAGCAAGTCCCAGTCCCGTTCCTCCCTCAGCTCTTGAGCGTCCTTTGTCAACTCTGTAAAATCTCTCAAAAATTCTCATCAAATCCTTTTCTTCAATGCCTATGCCCGTATCTTTTACTGATATTTTTACGGATCTTATTTCTTCATTTATAATAACCTCTACACTACCTGTTTCTGTGTACTTTATAGCATTCTGAATAAGGTTGATAAGTACCTGCCTTAATTTACTTCTGTCACCTAATACCTGAAGCTGGCTGTTAAAAGTATTAACTTTAAGTGCAAGATCCTTTGCTTCAGATAGGGGCTTCATGTCATGGATGATTTCCATGAGAAAGACTTTGAGACTAAAATATCTGAAGCTAAGGCGCATTTCTCCAGATTCAATCATTGAAATGTCAATCAGGTCATTTAAGAGGTTATTCAGGTTATTAACATGATGATTTGCTTTCTGTAGAAAACTGCTGTTTACATTGTTATCATATAATGCACCGTCAATCAGAGTTTCAAGATACCCCTGAATTGCAAAGATCGGGGTTCTTAGCTCATGGGAAACATTGGCAAGAAACTCAGTCCTTACTTTCTCAAGATGCTTTAGGTATTCTATATCCTGCCTTGACCGAATGAACATCTGTTTAATGTCTTCCTGAAGCTCAGCAAGATTGATGTCGAGCAGTATTTCCTCAGAGGATGAAAATTCCTTACTGGTAATTGATCTTATTACATTTCTGATAGCCGTCAGCTCTTTTCTGCGCAGGCTGCCGAATATGTATAAAAGAACCAGACAGAGCATAAGCGAAAGAAAAGCAGAAAGAATCAGCGGAATGTTTATAAAAGAAACCATATAAAAGCAGAGGAAAAGAAGAGGGTAAAGTATAAGTATTATTGCTATATATCTCTTTGAATATTTCAGATTTTCCGCAAGTTTATTCATAATCTTTGAAGCGATAGCCCACTCCTTTAATTGTTTCAATTATTTCTGATTGATCTCCTAACTTCTCCCGTATCTTTCTT
>JBLNEL010000279.1:0-6131 GCA_050262615.1 Bacillota bacterium | reverse complement strand
TATCAGGGACCATCACCAATCATGAGTATTAATGTACCTCTTCTGCTATCAACCAGGGGATATGCTTTATTTATGGACAATACTTATCTGGGAAGTTGGGATATAGGTGCCGGAAGATCAGATCAGTATTTCTACCATGCCTATGGTGGTGAAATTAATTACTACCTTATAGTTTCTCCGGACATTAAAGGACAACTGGAAAAATATACATGGCTTACCGGAAGGCAGCCTTTGCCTCCCAAATGGACTTTTGGCTATATTCAATCCAGATATGGTTACAAAAATGAAGCGGAGACACGAGCTGTCGTAGAGACTATGCGTCAAAAGCAGATCCCATGCGATGCTGTTATCCTTGATTTGTACTGGTTTAGTGCAAAAGGTGACCCAATGGGGAATCTTCAATGGTATGCTCCTTCCTGGCCTGATCCATTTAAGATGATGAGGGACTTTTTAGCTAAAGGCATTAAGACTGTAGTTATTACTGAACCTTATCTGACATATAATACACAAAATTACTATGAAGCTTTAGCAAATGGTTACCTGACTAAAGATGCCAATGGCAATGCGTTTACAATTCCTGATTGGTGGTCCTGCAATTGTGCAGCAAGTCTTCTTGATATCACAAACCCGGCGGCCCAGAAATGGTGGTGGGGCAAACATCCAAATTTCTTTGGTAATGAGCTGGCAGGAATATGGACAGATCTGGGAGAACCGGAATCTCATCCTTTCGAAACTAATCATTATCTGGGACCAATGAAGAAGGTCCATAATATTTATAACCTGCTTTGGGCTAAAACACTTTTTGAAGGTTACCGGGAATTTCGTCCTAATCAAAGGCTGTTTAATCTTACACGGGCCGGCTTTGCAGGTATGCAAAGATATGGAGCAATTACATGGTCAGGAGATGTTGCTCAAAGTTTTAATGCTATGGCTTATCAGCTGCCGAATTTGTTAAATACAGGACTGTCTGGCCTTGGTTACCATCATTCAGATGCCGGCGGATTTGTTAGTTTAAATAATTCACCAGAGCTTTATACAAGATGGCTGCAGTTCGGCGCCTTCTCCCCTGTTATGCGTGCTCATGGGAACTCCCCTCGTGAGCCCTGGGCTTTCGGTCCTGATGCTGAAAGCATAACGAAGCAAATAATAGAACTGAGATATAAGCTGCTGCCTTACATTTATACAACAGCTCATGAAAATTACGAAACAGGAGCCCCAATAATACGGCCGCTTGTCTTTGAGTATCAGAACGACCCGAATGTCAGCAATATGAGTGACCCGTATCTTTTCGGAAGTAATTTACTTGTTTCGCCTGTTTACCAAATGGGCCAAACTCAAAAATCAGTTTATCTACCGCAAGGACAGTGGATAGACTTCTGGACAGATAAATTATACACTGGAGGTCAGACATATTCTGTTGCCGCATCATTAGATAAATTACCTCTTTTTATAAAAGCCGGCAGTGTTATCCCGATACAGGAGGTGATGAATTATTCGAATGAAAAAATCCTTGATACTTTAACTTTGTCATTTTATCCTTCGAATAGCAGCAACGAGAATCAATTTACTTTATACGAAGATGACGGTTTTTCACTTGAATACCAATCCGGAAGTTTTTCAAATACATTTTTCAGCCAGAGGGCAACCGAGCAATCTGATAACGGGAAATCATTGGTATTAGATATTGTGCCGGACCTGAAGAAATATAATAATAAACCACTAACACGAACTTATATTTCTGATGTGCACCTGGTTAGCAAAAAACCATCTTCAGTTGTAATAAATAATCATCAGGTTAATGAAAAAACATCATTAAAGGATCTTAAAAACAGCAGTAATGGTTTTTACTTTGATCAGAATTCTTCGAGACTTTTTGTGTTATCTGGCGGCAGTATAGACAGCACTTATCACATAGAGGTAAACGGTATCGACTTTATTAGCAATGTCCGGATGCTTTCCTCCTCAGTGCTAAAGGAGTACACACTTGAGCAGAATTATCCCAATCCTTTTAATCCCACTACCCGGTTAAGGTTTAGTCTGCCTCAAAAATGTGTTGTGGAGTTAAGCGTCTATGACCTTCTGGGGAAAGAGGTTGCTTCAATTATCAATAATGAAGAAAAGGCGGCTGGGAAATATGAAATAAGTTTCGATGGGGGTCTGTTGCCGAGCGGAATTTATTTCTATAAATTAAAGGCCGGGGATTTCATTACTGTCAGAAAGATGAATCTTGTTAAATAGGAAAATTTGGATCTTCCAATGGAATGCAAAATTGATAATGCATGGTTGCATTTAAAAGCTTGATTTATTTTTTTATTGTAATATTTTTGCATAATTAAAAAACTGGAAATATTATTATGGATTATACACTCCTGGCTCAAAAAGCTGTAGAAGCAAAGGCAAAAGCTTTACCTACGTACTCGAAATTTCATGTCGGGGCAGCTCTGCTGACAGAGGATGGGAAAGTTTATCAGGGCTGTAATATAGAAACATCTTCTTACAGTTTGACTATCTGTGCTGAAAGGACCGCATTGTTCAAAGCAATATCCGAAGGAGAAAGAAAATTCAAGGCTGTTGCTGTTGCAAGCGACGATCCGGGATATTGTCCTCCCTGCGGAGCTTGCCGCCAGGTAATGCTCGACCTTTGTGGGAATATTGATGTTATTATGATCAACCACAAGGAAGAAATTATTATAAAAAAATTGAATGAACTGCTTCCGTTGGCTTTTGGCGATGAATATCTGAAGTAGTTTTATCAAAACAATAAATTAGATTATTAATTGTTACGTATTAATCTCTGGAAGTTAAAACTTCTGGCGACATTTATTACAATTCTGAAATTTGAGAGAAATTAAACATGATGGAATTTACTCCCCATTCGACCCCAAAAGATACTGGCTGGATTGAAGTAATAGCTGGCTGCATGTTCAGCGGAAAAACTGAAGAATTAATAAGGCGACTTCGGCGGGCAAGAATTGCAAAGCAGGATGTCATGGTATTTAAGCCTAAGATTGATACCAGATATTCTAAGACAGAAATTGTATCGCACAGCGAACAATCACTCCCCTCATTATTAGTTGAAACACCTGCTGAAATTCTTGAACTTTCAAAGAACGCTCAGGTTATCGGCATTGATGAAGCTCAATTCTTTTCGAATGATCTTGTTGACGTATGCAACAAATTAGCTGATCAGGGGAAAAGAGTTGTTGTTGCTGGTCTGGATCTTGATTACCGCGGTATTCCCTTTGAACCTATTCCACAGCTACTTGCAGTGGCCGAATATATAACTAAGACACTGGCAATATGCGTTTGCTGCGGCAACCCTGCTGACAGGACTCAAAGAACCATCCATTCCTCAGAACGTGTGATAGTAGGGGCTTCTGATTCCTATGAAGCACGCTGCAGAAAATGTCATTATATACCTGAATAAGCGAGAATTAAATGATCTTTAATACCATTGTAAGGGGCATTATAGGTTTGTTCCTTATTCTAACTATCGCATTCCTTTTTTCAAATAATAAGCGAAAGATTAATTGGCGTTTGGTTATAAGCGGGATCTCTATACAATTTATCTTTGCTATTTTCATTATACACAGTGAAATCCTAAGGAACTGGTTCAAACCTCTTGGCTGGCCTAAAGATGCCATGAACTGGATGGGTGGTGCTGTTGTTAATCTTTTGGGATATTCACTTAAAGGGTCGGAATTTGTCTTTGGGAAACTGGCTGTAGGTACAGGTCCTGAGAGCCTAGGATTCTTTTTTGCTTTCCAGGTTTTACCTACAATTATATTTGTATCAACATTATCCTATGTACTCTATTACCTTGGGATATTGCAGGCTGTTGTTAAAGTAATGGCCTTTGTGATGTCAAAAATCCTTGGATCAAGCGGAGCAGAATCACTGTCAAATACAGCTAATATTTTTCTGGGGCATACCGAAGCCCCATTACTTGTAAGACCATATATCTCCAGGATGACCAACTCTGAATTGCTGACAATTATGGTCGGTGGTATGGCCACAATATCAGCTGGAGTAATGGTCGGCTATGTAATGATGCTCGGACAGGCATATTCAACAGCTTTTCACCAGGATTTGTACGCTTCCCAAATCAAATTTGCTATACACCTGTTAGCAGGAAGTGTCATGGCTGCTCCAGGATCAATCGTCATTGCAAAAATAATCTACCCTGAGACTAGCGAACCGGAGACAAAAGGCAGTGTTAAACTTGATGTTGAAAAGAATACATCGAGTGTAATTGAGGCAGCAGCAGCAGGAGCTTCAGATGGTTTGCATCTGGCACTAAATGTCGCAGCTATGCTGATTTCTTTTATCGCTCTTATTGCTCTGATAAATTATTTATTAATATCATTCGGGTATTTTACCGGACTTAATACAGCACTGCAGGCAAATTTTGGGCAACCATTATCTATGCAGCTTATATTTGGTTTGCTCCTAAAATACATTGCAATCGGAATTGGAGTTCCATCAGCTGACGCTTTAAGTTTCGGTAGTCTGGTGGGAACAAAAGTTGTTTTGAATGAATTTGTTGCATACGTTGACCTTTCTAACTTAATTAAGTCTGGATTATTAAGTGAGAAAGGAATTATAATGGCTACTTATGCATTATGTGGGTTTGCTAACTTTTCATCTATTGCCATACAGATTGGAGGTATTGGACCTATGGCTCCTAACAGAAGAAAAGATATAGCAGCACTTGGATTAAGAGCTGTATTAGGCGGAAGTCTTGCTACGTTTATGACAGCAACTTTAGCCGGAATATTATTATAAGCCCTGTTTTTGTTATTGTTTAATTTTTCTTCCGGGGCATTTTTTTATTTATATGCTATTGAATAGGTTATTAGCCGATGATAAACTTAAAGTTTAAATATGAATCTTTGATTAAGAATCTAAAAGACAGAGCCCCGTTTGTACCGGATCTGGCAATTATTCTTGGAAGCGGACTTGGTGATTTTGTTTCTCAGGTAAATACTGTTGAAAAAATACCTACAGATACCTTGGAGAATTATCCTGCTTCCACGGTTCATGGGCACGCCGGAAATATCTGTTTTTCAGAAAGTAATGGGAAAAAATTACTGTTGTTTCAGGGTAGGATCCATTTCTACGAAGGTTATCATATCAGCGAATGTATACTCCCGGTTTACTTGTCGCACCAATTAGGGTGTAAAAAGATACTCTTTACAAATGCTGCTGGCGGAATAAATCCCAATTTATCCCCAGGCAGCCTGATGCTGAATTCTTCATTTAATTCAATTTACCTGAAAAAAGAAATTACTGAACTTATTGGGCTTGCGTCAAAAGCGGTTAAAGACAGATTCCTTGACTTTCCGTCAAAGAAGTTTAGTAATTTGATTCATCAGGCAGCTATAGAAGAAGGAATTCTTCTGCATGAAGGTGTATATTGGTATTCAAAAGGGCCGAGTTATGAGACCCCTGCTGAAATTAAAATGATACGAAAATTTGGAGCAGATGCCGTAGGTATGTCAACAGTTCACGAAGGAGTTTTTGCTTCTTATCTGGGTATGGATGTTGCCAGCATATCCTGCATTACAAACTTTGCAGCAGGAATTACTCAATTTAAACTATCCCATGAAGAGGTAACCATTACAGCTAATATGGTAAAAACCATATTTGAAAAACTTCTTAAAGGGATCATTAATCTTTCCTAAGATATCAGGAGTTGAATCAACGATCTGTATTTACAAAAAAAGCGGAGCATGATCTCCGCTTATATTATCTTTCCAATAGCAATTTGATTGCAAAAGTATTGCGATCAATTATGAGCTGAATTAATTATAAACAATACATAACCTAATCCAACTGCGAGTGTTCCTAAAACGAATAGCAGAATTTTTATTGGTGTACTTACTTTTGCTTTATGGTACTGGTCACCTTTCGATAACCCTTTTCTTACGTAATCCCCCTTTTCAATTGACCAGTTTTTATAGAGTGAACTACTTGAATCATTTTGCATATTAATTGTCCCTAGTTATCAGTATTATTTACTCTGAAAATGATTTTTCCAAAATCAAAATGTTTTCATTGTATTATCGGACTTATCGCCTGATACTTAAGGGTAATATTTCGTAGCTAATCAATATTTTGAATTAAATCAG
>JBLNEL010000278.1:0-7491 GCA_050262615.1 Bacillota bacterium | reverse complement strand
CTGCTATTTTGATCCATTTTACTACGGATATTACAATTACCCATACTTCAGGAATTATCCATACGCATTTTATTACACATACTGGAATTATCCATATTATAACATTCCGCATTATTATTATGACGGGTACTATAAGAACCGCAGTAACGATATAACGCGACTGAGGAATAATGATGGCGGACGGGGTACAGGTTCTTCATACAGGACAAGGGATATACTTACGACAGGAAGAGCCACAGGGACAGTGACAACAATGCCCGGGCGCAGTCTGATGAAGTCTAGAAATTCATCAGGGGATGTTAACAGAAGTACAGAAAGGCGCAGCATTAATACGCGTGAGCGCAGAACAGATGGGGCAAGAGAGCCCGGAACAGTAAGGGACCGGAACATTCGTCCAGCTGAAAGAGAGCAAAATGATACCCGTGGTGAACAGGCTACGGAAAGAAGGCGTATAGATCCGCGTGGGGAAAGGAGCAGGGTTGAAGGGAACAATCAGCAGCAGCCAAGGCAGGAAAGGCCAAGGCGTGAGGGCAGGAGCGGATATGAGCAGAGAAGGGAGCAGCAAAGACAAGAAGAACCCAGGAGCTATAATCCTCCGGCAAGGAGCCGCGGAAGTGAATCCCACGGAAGTGAATCCCGCGGAAGTGAAGCGCCAAGATATGAGAGGCCGAGGAATGAATCACCCCGCAGCTACAGTCCTCCTCCATCCAGAGGCAGCAGTGACGGCGGCGGCCGAAGCAGCAGCAGCGGCGGCAGTGACCGTGGTGGAAGCGGCGGAGAGCGCAGAAGGTGATAAAAGATAGTTTTAAGTTTTTGAATCAGAAAGCCAACAAGTTTTGAAGCGAAAGAAGCAGAAGGATAGAATATGAAGTTAAAGTTTGGTTTAATAGCAGGTGCTGTGATGGCATTGTCAATGTTATCAGGCTGTTATACTGTTATACAACATCCGGATATAACCACAACGGATAAGAACGGATATAGTTACAGCCAGCAGGTAAACTTTTACGATGATTGCAAAAGTTGTCACAGTAATACCGATAACCATAAGTATGTTAAAACAACGAAAGGTGTAACACCGGTAAAGACATACCATGATACAAATGAAACAGATAATGGTGAATATGTAAACAGTGATGGATTTAGTGAATATGGTTATTATGATGATTACTATACACCATACTATACTGAGCAGTATTACGGCAATTATGGAAATTACTACAGCCGTCCATGGTGGTATGATGTAGCTCCACCTGCTCCGGCTTCAGCGAGTTCAAAAGCAGTTGAAGACTACAGGCGCTCAAATGCGAGAAATAATGACGGCGGAAGGAATGAAGGCGGCAGAAGTGAAGGCTACAGTCACAGCGGCGGCGGGACAACAATTTCAAGTCCAACAGCTGTAACGACAGGCAGCGGCGGTTCAACATCTTCAGGCGCCAGCGGTTCTTCAGGGAGCAGCAGCAGTTCTTCAACTTCAAGCAGTTCCGGAAGCGATAACCGAAGCAGTTCAAGCAGCAGCGGTTCCAATTCAAGAAACAACGATGGACAGAGATCTACAAATTCAGGGAGAAGATAATGACTTCAGGTATCAGAAAATCATTCAGTTTTATTATTGTTGGTCTGTTTTTATCAGCATCAATCCCGGTCTTTGGTCAAAATGCAAATGATGCACTCAGACTATCTGAGCCTGGACTCGGTTCTAATGCACGTGCCCTAGGAATGGGAAATGCATATACCGGATTAAGCGATGATTTTTCAGCTTCATCATTCAATCCGGCAGGGTTCGGTTTGCTGAAAAAAATGGAATTTGCAGGCGGGCTGAATTATTCAAAATTTAATAATTCGACGCTATTTTTTGGGAATACTACAGATTATTCAAACAGTGATACAAAACTAGATCAGATCAGTTTTGCTTTCCCATTTCCAACAATGCGCGGAAGTCTTGTATTTGCAGTAGGATATAACAGGGATAAGGATTTTAATGGTGCAGTAAAGTTTAATGGATTTAATAACACAAACACCTCGATGATCCAGTCGCTTCAGGGGAAGGGTGATTTGCCATATGAGCTATATCTGACCGATTCGGCCGGAAATACAAATATTAACGGTCAGTTAAATCAGGATGGAACCACATTATCGAGCGGGAGCATAGGGCGCTGGGCTTTTTCAGGTGCAGTTGAGCTTGCAAGAAATGTATTTATAGGCGGTACTATTAATGTTATCTCGGGAACATATAAAAGAACAAGAGATTACTATGAGGAAGACATCCGTGGAATCTACAGGAATGTGCAAACTGATCCGGCTCAGACCTTTACAAGAGGATTTGGTCTTTTCTACTTTAATGATATACTTGACTGGGATATTTCAGGATGGGATGCCAATATTGGGGTAATGTTTCAATCAAGACAATCGACGAAGTATGCTTTCAGGTTAGGGGCTAATATTCAATTCCCGACCTCCTATACTGTAAAAGAAAAATACACAGTTACAGGGAGAAGTGAATTCAGGACAGGCGAGACAAGGGAGCTTAATGATCCATTTGTAAGCGAAGTTGAATATGATGTATCTACTCCTTACGTATTCTCAGGCGGAGCATCTTTTGGTTACAAGGGTTTAATTCTGAGCGGAAGTCTTTCATTTATTGATTATACTCAAATGGAATTTACAAGCGGTTTAAGTGCGAGTGCAATGAGCAATAATAACAGAGATATCAAAGAAAATTTCAGAAGCACATTAAACTACAATCTTGGGGCAGAGTATACAATTCCGGAAGTAGATCTCCGGGTTCGCGGCGGATTTATGTTAAGGCCATCTCAGTATAAAGCAGACGAAAACACTACTGCATACGATAAAAAGTATGTCACAGGCGGTATAGGGTTTTTAGCAGATGAGGCATTTGCTTTTGACGTTGCATATGCATATGGGTGGTGGAAAGATATTGGTGATAATTACGGAAGTAATGTTTCCAGAACAGACCAGAAGGTTAATACAAACAATCTGATATTTACAGTTACATACAGATTTTAATTTTATAGGATCCCATAATTTTGCAGATACCAAAGAGGTTCATCCTGAAGAGGTATCTGATTTCAGGCTGCTTAGAAAATACAGGCAGCCTTTTTTATTAAGCAGAGTTTTGTTTTTTGAAGAATTAAGGATTTGACAACCATCCGAAAGCGTCTTATTTTTAAGAATATCAAAATAAAGAGGAGGATACATCAAAGGTCTGGTTTATAAAGTTGAAAGTAAGGATTGTTATGTACTGCTGCCTGAAGAAGGCAAAGTTGTAAGATGTGTTGTTAAAGGTAAGTTCAAGAACGAATATAACTTAAAGAAGGATAAACTTTTTAAGGTTAATTTTGTAGTAGTAGGGGATGAGGTCGAGTTTGATCTAAACCGTGATGGTTCGGGTGTAATTTATAAGGTAGAAGAAAGAAGAAACTACCTTTCCAGAAAAGCTCCACGTATAAAAGGGGCAGGTTACCGGGGAGAAAGACTTGAACAGGTAATTGCTGCAAACATTGATAATCTTTTCGTGATAGGGTCAATATTAGATCCAAAGTTCAATAACAAATCTATTGACCGTATTATAGTTGCAGGAGAAAGCGCGAAGCTGAATGTAATTATTGTGATAAATAAGTCAGATCTAAGTCAAGATGAAGAAATAGACGCATGGTCTGAGCTTTATAGTGAAATAGGATATAAAACCGTTAAATGCAGTACAATGACCTCAGAGGGGCTAGAAGAGATAAGAGACCTGATGAAGGGGAAAAAGAACATACTCTGGGGGCACTCGGGAGTAGGGAAGTCTTCGATACTCAACGCACTTTATCCTTCCTTAAATCTTAAGACCGGTGAGATAAGTAATTTCAACCAAAAAGGAAAGCACACGACAGTTACAAGTCTGCTAGTAGAGGCAGAGGAGGGGACTTACGTAATTGACACACCCGGGATACGTGAAATAGATCCATACGGACTGACAAAAGAGAGTTTAGGACATTATTTTATAGAATTCCAGCCATTTCTGGAAAACTGCAGATTTAACACCTGCACGCATTATCATGAGCCCGGCTGTGCGGTAGTCAAGGCTGCAGAGGAGGAAAAAATACCTATTGAGCGCTACGAAAGCTACTTAAGCATACTAGAAACTGTAGAAGAGGACATGGTTTACTAGAATTCATAATTTTTTTAGGCGTCCGGGTTAATTTTCCTAATTTCTACGTTCTATGCTGAGCCCGAAGTCTTTTGACAACTTTAATGATATTAAAGATAATTTGTCTTACAATATTATCAGGTACTCCGTCGAAGTGCAGTGACTGAAAGCGCATATCGCACTGGTCGTTTACATAATCTACAACAATGAACTGTTCCTTAGTTGACCAGACTATTTCAGTAGAAAAAAAGTCAAGACCTGTAAGCTTTGCGATTTTTCTTGTTATTCTAAAGAGCTGTCCTAATTCATATTTGTTCACCTCATCGGCTGTAAGTTCCTGGTAGAGATGAGTCTGATCGTCCCACCAGCATGGTATTGCTTTTCCGAAGGCCCAAAAACTTCTGAACCAGGCTCTTCTTCCATCAAGTATCTGAGGATATATTTTTTCCTGGAGGAGGTATTTATCCTCATGGTTAGTCATTCTTTCTTCAAGCACCTCCTTCAAAGTTTCAGCACCAGTAACGACTCCCATTCCACCGCCTGTAGTATTAGCAGGTTTAATAATAAACGGACGGTTCAGAACAGCAAGGTCGTCAAGGGAAATATAGATTTCCTGTTCTTCGCTGACCGGAGGAATTATGATTGAATAAGGAGTATGCAATCCGGCAGTAATAAATTCAAGATGCATATTAGCTTTATCGATAGCATGATGGACCAGTTTATAAGGATTAAAAATCTTTGTATTTCTTCTGGAAAGAATATGGCCAGTCTCCAGGAATTCATCATTTACATCTGAAGCTCTGTCGAGGTATGAGACAATGCTAAGATTACGTCTTTTCAGCTTGTCGGTTATATCCTTTATGTTATTTTCCCTAAAAACACAGGTTGAAATCTGATGCTGATGAGCCATTTCTCTTATAAGTGAAACGAAATCTTCATCATACTCCCATGTATATGCAATTGCAAGATCGTATTTTTCCATATATGCAGAAAATATTATTTTGTAATTCTTTGAATGATGGCTTATTTTGTTTTAAAGAGCAGTTTTTGGGTAAAACAGCTAAAAATAATAGCAAAACTGAACCAACCTGGAACATTATTGTTTATTAATAATATAAGTATCATTGTTTTCAGCCGTGCACAAAATAAGCTTTTTCAAAAAAAATGTATACTCCCATGACATTAATAAATATTGTGTAATAGAAATTTTACGTAATTTTAATCAGGAAATAAAATATTTTATGATAAAAAATACAATAATAATAATTGGACTTGCTTTTTTATTTTTCAGCTGTTCATCTTCTGTATCGCACAAAACAGTAAAAGATACAATTGATTCATTAAAAAACGCACAAAGAAAAAAAGAAGCAATGGACCATTTTGTACAGGGAGCCATTGAGGATGCAAAAGGTGATTATTCAGCTGCAATACTGGAATACCAGGAAGCGATCGAGCTGGATGCAAAGCCTGGTATATACTATGCGTTAGGGCGGGATTATCTGCAGCTGAACAAATTATCCATGGCTCTTCAAAATGCAAGGCAGGCTGTTGCAATGGATTCCACATCTCCGGATTATTATAGTTTACTGGCAGAGATATATTCAAGCGGGCACCAGGTGGATTCGGCTGCATATGCATATGAGAAGATCATATCGCTTGATTCATCAAACATTAATGCTTATTTCAGTCTGGGAATGCTCTATGAACTTTCAAAGCCAATGCAAGCGTTGAATGTTTACAACAAAGTAATAGAAAAAATCGGTCCTGAATGGAATGTGTTAGCCAGAATAGCCGAGCTTAATGAAAGGCTAGGTAATACAGACGAGGCATTGAAAACACTAGAGCAGCTGATGACGATTGATCCATCTAATTTTGAATTAAAAAAGCTACTAATTGACACATATACCAAATCAAAAAGATACAATGATGCGTTATCAAAGATAAATGAAGAACTAGCAGAACATCCTGAAGATCCTTCTTTACATGAAATGAAGGGGCAGATCTTTTTACTAGAAAATGACTGGCAGAATGCTGCTAAAGAATTTACCTCGATACTCGATAATCCTAAAGTATCCTTTGATACAAAAGTAAGAATTGGCAGTGCTTACCTGGCACAGTCGGCTCAGGACAGCACACTAGTTCCGGTGACAAAGAAGATCTTTCAGAAGCTTGATCAGGACAGTACAAGCTGGCAGGTTAAGATGGTATTAGGAGAGATAGCATTAAGGGAGAAGAATGATTCAGCTGCTATTGCCGACTTCAAGACAGTAACAGAACTAGCTAAATGGAATGTTGATGCATGGGTAAGGCTTGGCGGATTATATTATGACAACAAGAAGTATCAGGATGCTGCAGATGTGCTTACCGAAGCAGTTAAAAGTTTCCCGGACAGTTACCCGGTTAATCTGCTACTGGGTCTTAGTTTTTCTCAGCTGAATAATTTTCAGCAGGCGAAAGAATATCTTAAAAAGTCAATAGAGCTTAATCCAAAGGATGTAACAGCGCTTTCAGCAATGGGCTTTGTGCTTAATCAGATGAAGCAGTCGAAAGAGGCGACAGGATATATCAAAGAAGCACTTAAAGTTGATCCAAACAATGCTGAATTACTAGGCACACTTGGAATGATCTATAATACACAGAAGAAATGGTCTGAGTGTGACAGTGCATATACTGAAGCTTTGAAAATAGATTCAAGCAATGTATTGTTACTAAACAATTATGCATATTCACTTGCCGAGCGGGGCATAAGGCTAGATGAAGCATTACGGATGGCTCAAACAGCTGTGGGCAAGGAACCAGGAAATTCGTCATATCTGGATACGTACGGGTGGGTCTACTTTAAGATGGGGAATTTCGAAAAAGCAGAAGAGTATGTAAGAAAGGCAATTGAAATAGATAAGAACAACTCGACACTGCTTGAGCACCTGGGAGATATAATATACAAAGAAGGGAAAAAGAACGTTGCCCTTGAGATCTGGCAAAGAGCATATGAGTTAAATTCAGACAATCCCGAACTTAAATCTAAGATTCTAAAAGGAGAATTGTGAAAAAGACAGTTTATATTTTTCTTTATTTAATGATAATAACACTGCCGCTGGTTTATGTCGGCTGTGTACCATCGAAGCCTGCAGAAGAGGCAGAAATAGTGCCGTCGGACCGTTTAATAAAAAAACTTGAAGCGAACCGCAGGAAGGTAAAAAACTTTGAAGGGACAGGAAGTCTGAACATTAATACACCTGACCTTAATACGACGGCAAGCTTCAAAGTGCTACTTCAAAAGCCAGATTCAGTATATCTTGAGATATATGGGCCATTCGGCATAGACCTGGCACAGGCTCTGG
>JBLNEL010000277.1:0-16281 GCA_050262615.1 Bacillota bacterium | reverse complement strand
TGGCTGAGCTGATTGAAGAGGATACTGAAGAATAATAAAGCTTTCGGGGGATAATAATAAAGTAATGAAACAATTATCCGTCTTTTCTGCAGGAATGATAACAAGTGTGGGACTTGATTGTCCTTCAAGCTGTGCTGCTATCAGAACTGGTATTAATGATTTTAAGGAGACCAGGTTTATTGATCAGGGAGGTGATTGGATAATGGGCGCTATGGTTCCATTAGATATACCATGGAGAGGCAGAGTAAAACTCTTAAATTTTGCCGTCTCATCAATCCGCGAATGCCTTACCACTTTTGAATACATCCCGGCTAATCAGATCGCGCTGCTCTTATGTGTAGCTGAAATAGATCGCCCGGGCAGACTCCAGGCGATAGATGAAGATCTTTTGGATGAAATACAATCAGCACTCGGTTTAAGATTTCACAAGGAATCAAGAGTTATTAATATGGGGCGTGTAGGCGGCGTTTATGCAATTAATATGGCCAGTCAATTACTAACCTATTCTGATATAGGGTACTGCATTATTGCAGGCGTTGACTCTCTTTTAGTTGCGCCTACTTTGGCTGCTTTAGAAGAAATTGGTTATTTGCTCACAAGCGAAAACTCCGACGGAGTTATTCCCGGGGAAGCTGCAGCTGCTGTTTTAATAAGTTCAAAAAACAAAATGAATTTCAGATCAGATAAAAGGAACCTGAGTCTTCTTGGACTGGGAACCGGGCTGGAGAAAGCTACTGTAAATTCAGATGACCCTCTGAGAGCCGACGGGCTTGTAACGGCTATTAATAATGCATTAAGGGATTCGTCGTTATTAATGCAGGACCTGGATTTTAGAATTACCGATATAAATGGGAAACAGTATTATTTCAAAGAGGCAGCCCTGGCCTTTACAAGAATATTAAGAGTGCGTAAGGAAGAATTCGATATCTGGCATCCTGCCGATTGTATCGGCGAGGTGGGGGCAGCTATTGTTCCCTGTGCTCTTTCTTATGCTCTGACTGCAGCAAGAAAGGATTATCTGCCGGGCAAAAACATTTTATTCCATTGCGGCAATGACAGTGGCGAACGCGCTGCGCTTGTAATGCGGTCTGAAGATAACAGGATTTAGTGATGTCAAACGCAGTTTATGCAAATAACAGGGAAATTGCCTGCAAGGCAGCTAATGGAAAAGCTATATGTGCATTCCCGGATGTCTGCTTTACTCCGCCGCAAACCCCTGCTACCCCGCCTGGTGTTCCTATTCCTTATCCGAACACCGGAATGGCAAGTGATGCAACTTCAGGCAGTAAAAATGTCAAGATCTCCGGTGAAGAGGTCATGCTTAAAAATAAATCATATTTCAAATCCAGTACTGGAGATGAAGCCGGCTGCGCCCCTAAAAAGGCTGTCGTAACAAGTCAGAACAGGGGGAAAGTTTATTTTAATGCATGGTCGATGGATGTAAAGTTTGAAGGTGAAAATGTTGTAAGACATTTGGATCTTACAACACATAATCATGCCTCTGTACCGGGCAATACTCCTGTCTGGCCCTATATAGATGAAATGGCAATTGACAATCCGAAAAATCCCTGTGCAAGCGATATAAAAAAAGAAAAGAAAGCATGTAAAGACTATACTCCTCATGGCGACAAAGATCCCTGTACTAAAACTCTTCTTGGGATTAGCGGGAAACCTTCAGGGTCAACCGATAGCCCTCAGGCCAGTAAACTTGCTGACAGAACCGCAGCTAACAAATGTCTTGCTGCAAGACGGTGTGCACTGCAGCCCTATAGCAGTTCAAAATCTCACTGCTGTCCTCAGCAGACAGCCCACCATCTTATTGAAGCAAGCTCGTTGCATGATGTTGGCAGAGGGGGCAGTAAATCAACTCCATTAGAAGGTATTTCTAACTACAGCGAAAGTCTGGCCCCTTGTGTTTGTGCCGAAGGAAAAAATCAAAATACTGGGACCCATGGCCTTATGCATGCTTTTCAAAGTGCCTCGGCCTCAAAGGCTAAAACCGGAACAATTTCCCTTTCCGGAGGCGGCAAAATAACAGCAAAAAAAACCACATATGGTACATCGAAGAAAAAAGCCTCCAAAGCAATGAAAAAAACTTTTCCTGAATCAAACTGTAAGGAAAAATGTATTCAGGCACAGTTGGATAGTTATCATAAACAATGTGGTATTAACAACAAAACTCCAGTTAAGGCAGTTGAAACAGGCGGTATAAGTGAATCTGAAGCCACTTCTGCTGTAAGAGCCAGATCTCAAAGGATCTCAGCCTCAACAAACCAGGGCGGCAGAGGCGGAAGATAACCAAAAACTAAGTCTCTAAATGGACTTTGTCACTAAATAGATTTTCAACACTCATAAAAATCAATCACAATAAAGGTAAACCAGAGATGGCCGGATATTGGCGGAAAGTAAATTTCTCAATTATAACTGGAGTGGTACGCTACTCAGATTTGGCATATTTGTCATTAGTTGATGATAATCTGGCAGAACAACGAATTACACATTCATATGTTAAGGAATATGATGCCGGTCTTTGGCGCGGAGAAGATGATATGGATGTAAAATGGGATACGGTTTCTGCAACTCTTTCCAAATATCCGCTGGAGCAGGGGCTCATTTTGGGGGAAAGAGGACAGGTTATGTGTGATGGAAGCGGTGATTTTCATTTCGAACAAATTGGAACCGGAGACAATTCACCCGCAAACTATGGTCCAATGCGGGGAATAAGGCTTATTGGTGATCAGGTCTATGCAGTCGGTATGAACAGACAGGTATACCGCAGGGATAAAAAAGGAAATTGGACTAATATTGATTCAGATATTATAACTCCGCCTGATAATGATGAGGTGACTGGCTTTGAGGCAATTGATGGCTTTAATGAGAAAGAGATTTATGCTGTAGGGTGGGATGGAGAGATTTGGCAATATAATGGAAGAAAATGGTCACAAAAAGACAGCCCTACAAATTTTGTTCTGGTAGATGTCTGCTGCGGTGGCGATGGTAATGTGTATGCCTGCGGAAGAGTCGGCACGTTGTTAAGAGGCCGCGGCGATAGATGGGAAGTGATTAACCATGACTCAATTACAGATGATATTTGGAAGTTAGCGTGGTTTAACGACAGACTTTATTTATCCACAATGGATGCTGTATATACCTTAGATGGTAATAACCTGCTGTTCGTGAGTATGGGAAAAGATCAGCCGGAGACGTGTTTTCATCTTAGTACAGCTGATGGTGTCCTATGGTCTATAGGAGCTAAGGATATTATGTCCTATGACGGAAACACCTGGACCAGAATCGACTAGCTCCATTTTTTTAATCCTGATTCTTTTAATCCTGAATGTCCTTTAATCCTGAATTTCTTTTAATCCTGAATTTCTTTTAATCCTGAATTTCCTTTAATCCTGTGGATCCTTTAATCCTTGTTCAGACAAGTAACCCTAATCAAATTAAATAGTTATACTAATGGTAATTCCCGATATTATTTTCCGGCATGCTACTGAAGCAGCCTTCCTTTGGTTATTGCGTGATATGGCAGTTAAACAGCCGCATTATTCATTAAAAGATCTTACCAGGCTGGATGACCGTCTTGAAGCCCATTTAGATGGGCTGCGTATCGCAGGTGATGAAGGCTGGGAAGTTTGTAAAGAGCAGCTTTTCATAAATGAGCCTGGTGAAGTTTTTACTGCAGCTGTTATAGCGTTTGAAAGTAAAAAAGATAAAAGAATAGATCAGGTACTTGAAGCTGGTATAAAAGACCAGGAACGTCTGCGCAGTGTAACTTCTGCTCTTGGCTGGATTGAATATCAAGATATAAGACAAATTGCCGAAAGTTTTTGGTTTGAAACTGATCCGGTATTGCAGCAGCTGGGTATTGCCTCAGCTGCAATCCATCGTAAGGATATTCCTGATGAAGTCTTAATTAGTGCATTAAATAATGAGAATATTTATCTCAAGTCTCGTGCTCTTAAAGCTTTAGGCGAACTTGGGAAGGTAAATATGCTGCAATATCTTCAAAATAGTTTCTATAATGATATTCCTTTGGTTTCCTTCACAGCAGCCAGATCAGCTTTACTATTAGGTAATACAAATGCTCAGTATATACTAAAAGAGCTGCTGAATAATACAGATGAACCATACCATGAGGAAATTGTAATTCTAAGCTCAAGGAAAATGAATCTTAAAGATTCTAAAACCTGGTTAAGTGAATTAAAAAATAATACTGAACAGCTAAGACTTGCAATTGTCTGTGCAGGGGCATCTGGTGACCCATTCAATATTCCATGGCTCATTGATATGATGAGAATTGATGACTTTTCCCGCAAGGCCGGCGAATCGTTTTCTATGATCACAGGTGTTGATCTGGCTTATGATAATCTGGACTTAAGAATGCACAATGGTTTTAGTAAAGGACCAAATGAAAACCCTGAAGACGAAAATGTGGAAATGGACATTGATGAAAATCTTCCTGTTCCTGATGCAGATCTGGTAAGTAAATGGTGGATAAATAATAAGACCGGATATAAAAATAATATCAGATATCTGAACGGACAGCCGGTTAGTCCTGAATGGCCGAAACAGGTGCTTAAAACAGGGCTCCAAAGACAGCGTTACGCTGCAGCACTGGAATTAGTAATGCTAAGTCCGGGAGAAAAACTGTTCAATGTTAAGGCTAATGGTGTAAGACAGAAAAAAATATTAAATGTAAAATAAAAAGTTAACAGAAATGGAAGAGGCAAAAAATAATACAGACCAGACTAAAAACTGCCCGTATTGTGATGAGGTTATCCGTGCTAATGCAATTAAATGTAAACACTGCGGAAGTGATCTAACTGTAAGCCGGGTGCCTACAAGTGAAATTACACCTGAAAATCAAATCAAATTAGTTCTGGGAAATAAATTTGAAATATATGAAGAAATAGGCCGCGGCGGCATGGCTACAGTTTATAAAGCAATGCAGAGAAACTTAAACCGCCTGGTCGCACTTAAAGTAATACATAAGAACTTAGTAACACATAAAGACTTTCTTGAAAGATTTCACCGTGAAGCACAACTTTCAGCCTCCTTAAACCATAGTAATATAGTTGTAATTTATGACGAGGGGGAGGCTAATGGCGTAAACTATATTGCCATGGAATTTCTTGATGGCATGGATCTTAGAAGTTATATACAAAGCAAAGGCAGACTTTCGGTCGAAGAGACAATAAATATTATTGCTCCTATTGCAGAGGCATTAGATTATGCGCATAGCAGGGGTATTGTTCATAGAGATATAAAGAGCAGTAATATAATTTTTACTCATACCGGGAGAGCAGTTCTTACTGACTTTGGTATTGCACATGCTGCTACTGAAACAAAACTTACTCAAACTGGAGTCGTAATTGGTACGCCTGAGTATATGAGTCCCGAACAGGCCATCAGCGGTCAGGTAGATGCTCAAAGTGACCTTTATAGCCTTGGCGTAGTCTTGTATGAATGTGTTACAGGTGACCTGCCATTTAAGGGGGAAACGCCTATTTCTACTATTTATAAAATAGTTAATGAGAAAGTTGAGCCAATTAATAAAACAGTACCTAACGCTCCTAAATGGTTCGGCAGTATTATTAATAAAGTGCTTGCAAAAAATAAAAAGAACCGGTTTAAGACAGGCAAAGAATTAAGTCACGCACTAAGAGCCAGACAGGAGCAGGTAAATACAGTTTCCATTAATGAAGATGAAACCATTGTAATTACAAAGGATAAGACAACTGAAACTGAAAGATTTGTTGAACCTAACAAGTATAGAAAGTATATACTCCCGGCTGCAGGTACTCTTATCCTTCTGCTGATAATAGGATTTTTGATCTTCGGTAATGGACACCTTCCTTTTACAAAAAATACTGACGTAAGCAGTGAGAGCTCATTAAATGAAATAGAAAAGAAAAGGGTCGAACTGCTCTTAGCAGAAGGCGATATTTTGTTAAAAAATAATAACCTTGTTACTCCGCCGGAAAGAAATGCTGCGGCTAAATACCAGGAAGTACTAAATATCCAAAAAAGAAATGAACATGCAGAAAACAAGATGAAGATGATATCAGATGAGCTTGAAAAAAGCATAGATCAGCTTATCGAAACAAACAAAAAGGATGAGGCAAAAAAGATCCTTCTTCTTGCATTGCAGTATTTTCCTGATAAAAATTCATTTACAGATAAATTAAAACTTTTGAATGTGAATGATCTCGAGCGTAAGGCTGCAGAATTAATAAATAATGACCCCATGGAAGCTTATAAGATTTGCAAAGATATCCAGGCTTCTGATCCCGAAAATAACTATGTAAAAACAGCACTGCCGGAAATAAAAAATAAATTGTTGGCAAAAGCTGATAACGAGTTTGCCAACAGGAATTTTAAAGAAGCAGCGGATCAATATAATAAAATTAAAGAAATGTTTGGAAGTGATGAAGATATCGATCGGAAAATTGCAAAGTCCGGCACTGAAATTAATAAAAACTATATGTTAAGTAATGCAGATAAAGAATTCAGAAAGAAAAATTTCAAAGAAGCCTTAAGTCAGTATCAAAAAATAAAGGCTTTATTTGGCAGGGATAAATTTGTAGAACAGAGAATAGCTAAGTCTAATTCCGAATTGGAAGCTTCAAGTAAAATAACAATCCCTAACCTCATAGGTTTAACTCTCCAGGAAGCTCAGAATTCATTATCGCAGAATGGATTGGTCGCAGGAAAAACCTCAGAGATCCTTTCGGAAAAGAATAAGGGTAAAGTTATAACTCAAATACCAAGGTCAGGATCAGTTGTACAAAAAGGCGCTGAAATTAAACTAATAATTGGGAAATGATATGAACAAGAAATTTTTCTGTATCTTATTGATGCTTGTACTCTTTTTAACATTGAAGGTCCAGGCACAGTCTTATAGAGTTGATTATAAAAACTTGCCTCAGGAACTATTCCCGGGCAATACACCAACAATATGTATTCTCGAAGATAATTCATCACCTGAAAAACTCTTTGATAAACTATCAGATTTTGGAGATATCAAGCGCAAATTTAACTGCTATTCGACAGCAAATCTAATCGAGAATAAAGAACTCCTGAAAGTTAGCAATTTCAATGCAGAAGACCAGAATTTTCTTAATGCATTAAATGAACAGCTGGCAATTGAATATGCTATTGTTTGGAAACAATTGTCTGATACTACAGGGATTTATGAACTTTCTGTGTTTTCGACTTCAAATCATAACAAGCTGTATTCAACAAAATTTATGAATACAGTAAATTCAAATGCATTCCTCGATGCTAACAAACTACTTATCCAAAATCTTGAACCTGTATATATTCCAATTGTAAGTGAGCTTCAGGTTCTTGCAAAGCCTTAATGAGCACACTTTATGCTATATAAGGGCGATAAGCTTATTAAGGAATGGACCGGTAGTGAAAAGCAAAAAGTTGAGCCCGGTAAATACAGGCTTGTTTCCCAGGCTGCTAATTACATGCAAGATGAAAGAGATATTGAACTTACTGCAGAAAAACCAATGTCTCTTCCTGTTGATCTTGCTCTTGATTTAACTCTCTTTCCAAAAATTATTTCAGGTGATAACAGGATCACAAATATTAAGGTTAAGCCTGAAAAAGACGCTATGAAAATTACATATGATCTTGCTGGTGAAAAAGGTGATGAATATAATATTAAAATGGTCCTCAGGGATTCACTGACTAATTCAACTTCTGAGCTTAAACAGATCTCAGGTGACACTAAAGACTTAAAACCTAAACCAAATAACAGTATTACCTGGCTTTATAAAAAAGAGCTTGCAAGAGATAGCTCGTTTCGAAACGTGAATGTGCAGATGGAGCTTGACGAAAAGGGAGGTACTCCCTGGTATTATTACGTAGGCGGAGCTGCTGCTGTGGGCGTCGGTGCTGCTGTTCTGCTTGGAGGTAAAAAAGGTGGTGGTGACGGATCATCCGGCAGCAGAACAGCTATACAACCCCCTCCCGTCAGACCATAAAATTATGAGCCCAACCGGGACGGCATATTTATAGCCCCGACACCTTAGATCCCGATAATAATCGGGAGGTCAATCCGGGGTAAAGACCAAATCTGATATTAATTTATTCCAAAATATATTTCTCACTGTTTGTTTTTCCTAAACCTTGTCAGCTATTGCATATGTGTAACTGCACGGATTTTAACCCGTGATTAATCTCTATTTACAGATTCTATGAGTGAGGCATTATGAAACTGTTGTTTGCAAGTTTACTTTCGCTAATAGTTATTAAAACTGCATTTTCGCAGGATTTCTTTCAAAAAATAAATTCTCCTTTAGGTGGTTATGTTGTAGCACTTTCAAAGGATAGTTCCAATAATATCTATGCCGGCACTGCAACCGGCGGAATATACCGCTCCTCCGATAATGGGGACAACTGGGCTAAAGTAAATAATGGACTGACTCGTTTTAGAATTCTTTCTATTGCCTATGATAGAAACTATATTTTTACAGGTACTAACGGCAGCGGAGTTTTTCGCTCTTCGGATAATGGCAATAGCTGGACTCAGGTTAATACAGGACTTTCCGGGAAAGCTCTCACCGTAAACGCATTTGCTGCTGATATTCTCTACTTGTACGCTGGTACAAATGCCGGCGTTTATAAATCTACTGATAACGGAGATAGCTGGACTCCGACTCTGAGCCTCACGAATACAGGTGTTTCTTCCATGGCCGTAGGCAACGGTTACCTTCATGCTGCAACTTATGGAGGCGGATTATATTTATCCGGAGATCACGGCGGTCATTGGGAGCAGGCTAACAATGGCCTTGCCGGGACTGCGCTTAATATTAATTCGATGATAATTAACAGCAGTTATATTTTCATCGGGACTGACGGCGATGGTGTATATCGCACTACTGATAATGGTAATAACTGGACACAAGTTATTAATGGGTTGTCTAAAGTCAGGGTATTTTCACTTACACAGGATGGAAGTAATATATATGCCGGCACAAATGCCGGTATATATCGTTCATCCGATAATGGAGATAACTGGAGTAAGCTTAGTAATGGACTTACAAGCGTATTTGGAAACGCGCTGATGACTGACGCAAATTATATATTTGCCGGGACAAATGAAGGCGTCTTCCGCTCTTCCAATCATGGAGATAATTGGACGGAAACTGTAAAAGGTATGTCTGCAGTTAATGTCTTAAAAATTGATGCCGCAGGTAATTATGTTTTTGCAGGTACCAGTGGTGGTGTAATCCGCTCCTCAGATAACGGGAATTCATGGCAAAAGATAAACAATGGATTATCCTTTATAAGGATCTATTCCTTAATTCTAAATGACAACGTACTATTTATTGGGACTAATGGCGGCGGTGTCTATCGTTCATCAGATAATGGTGATAACTGGACACAGGTAGTTAACGGCCTTACAAATCTTTTTGCAAATACGCTAACTTCCGGAGGAGGCTTTATTTATACCGGGACAAATGCAGGGATATTCCGATCATCTGATAATGGTAATAACTGGACTCAAATTAACAATGGACTCACTAATACCGGTGTCCTTTCACTGGCAGCAGGCAGTAATTATATCTTTGCTGGAACAAATGGTGGTGTTTTCCGTTCATCTGATAACGGGAATAACTGGGAAAAGGTTAATAATGGACTGACAAGTCTCGAGATAGATGCCATAATAATTAATAACAATAATGTTTTTGCTGGTATTAATGGAACCGGAGTTTTCAGATCTACTGATAACGGCAATAACTGGACACAGGTAAATAATGGGCTGACGAACCTTAACTTAACTGCTCTCACTAAAGGCGGCAGTGATATTTATGTCGCAACTGATGGGGGCGGAGTTTACCGGTCGGCTGATAATGGTGATAATTGGTCACAGGTAAATGGTGGACTCTTAACGCTTCATTTGACTACTATAAACACAGGGCATACAGGTTCCCTTTATGCAGTAACCTTTGACCCTACGGTTAATAATGGTAATGGTATTTATAGAAGTGTAAATCCTGTAAGTGCATCAATAATTGTTACTTCACCAAAGCAGGGAGATACATGGCAGGTGGGCACCTCACAAACTGTATCATGGACAAGTGCTAACTTTTCAGGTAATGTTAATATTAAACTTTCAACCGATGGAGGGAATTCATTTCCAGTAATCCTTGCCTCAAATACACAAAATGATGGCAGCGAATCTGTTGCTGTACCTGATAAGCCCTCAACTCAATCCCGTATTAAAATAGAATTTGCAAATGATACAACAGTTTTTGGCCTGAATCAGGGCGATTTTTCTATCGCTGCAAAAGCTTCAATCACTGTTTCTGCACCACAGGCCGGAGTGAACTGGACAATTGGCAGCAAACAGACAATTACCTGGTCTGGCAGCAATATATCCGGTAACCTGAACATAAAGCTTTCTTTAGATAGCGGTGTTACTTTCCCTATTACTCTTGTTTCTAATACCACTAATGACGGCACTGAGGAAATAACCGTGCCTGATAATCCTTCAAATGCATGCCGCATTAGAATTGAATCTGTAAGCGATACAAGTATCAATGGACTTAATCCCGGAATATTTACTATCTCATCCAAACCTTCCATTTCTGTTAAACTGCCGGCTGCCGGAGCAAACTGGACTGTAGGCTCATCTCAAACTGTCAGCTGGACAAGTGTTGGTGTATCAGGTAATGTTAATATCAAGTTATCAACAGATGGAGGAAAAACTTTCACTCTGCCGCTTGCCTCAGATACCCCAAACGATAGCTCTGAAGTAGTCACAGTTCCGGATAATCCATCAACAACATGCAGAATAAGAATTGAGTCCGTTGCTGACACCAGCATAAATGCAATGAATCCAGGTAATTTTACAATTACTAATAAACCAACAATAACAGTTACAGCACCTCCTGCAGGTGCAAATTGGCCTTCAGGATCAACGCAGATTGTAACATGGACAAGCTTTAATGTTGCAGGCAATGTAAATATTCTTCTTTCTACAAATGGCGGACAAACCTATCCTATTGTACTTAAAGGCAATACTCCAAACGATAGCAGTGAATCAGTCGTTGTTCCTAATAACCCTTCAGCGCAATGCAGGATAAAAGTAGACTTTGTAAGCGATACTACTATAAAAGGAATTAACCCTGGCAACTTTACTATTTCTACTAAAGCTTCAATTGCTGTTACGGCTCCTCTGGCTCAGTCTAGCTGGACAATAGGTTCAAAGCAGACTGTAAAATGGACAAGCACAAACCTTAGTGGAAATGTAAATATTAAGCTGTCTACTGATGGCGGAAACAATTTCCCGATTGTTTTGGCTCCAAACGTATCTAGTGCAGGAAGTCAGGATATTACTGTGCCTGATAATCCATCTTCTTTATGCAGGATTAAAGTGGAATCTGTTATTGATACTACTGTCTTTGGACTCAGTCCGGGTAATTTTACAATAACAAATAAACCTTCACTATCAGTTACTGCACCGCAAGCCGGGGCGAACTGGACTATCGGAAGTTCTCAGACAATTAACTGGACAAACTTTAACCTTACTGACAATGTTAATATTAAATTATCTACTGACGGTGGAAAAACTTTTCCTGCAGCACTTGCTGCAAACATTTCTAACGATGGCAGTGAGACAATTACAGTTCCTGATAAACCTTCCGAAGCATGCAGAATTTTAGTTGAATCAGTAAATGATACATCTATTAAAGGATTAAATCCCGGGGATTTTACAATAACTTCGAAACCAACTATTAGTGTTACTTCGCCTCAGACTGGTACTAACTGGGCTGTCGGCTCTTCACAGACAGTAACCTGGACAAACTCTAATGTGACCGGAAATGTTAATATTATACTTTCAACTGACGGAGGAAATACATTCCCAATTATTTTATTATCATCTGTTCAGAATAATGGATCTGCTGTTGTAAAAGTCCCTGATAATTTATCTTCGATTTGCCGCATTAAAATTGAATCCGTAAGCGATACTACCATATTCGGACTGAACCCCGGGAATTTTTCAATTGTGGCTAAGCCTTCTATTACAATTTCAGCACCTAATGCAGGGGCTCAGTGGAAAGTTGGATCTGCCGCAACTATTATGTGGGTACCTGTGAATGTAACCGGCAATGTAAATATTAAGTTGTCTATTGATGGCGGCACTACCTTCCCTATTCTTTTGGCAGAAAACTCTGCAAATGATGGAAACGAAACTATTACTGTACCTGACAATCCTTCATCAGCATGCCGGGTTAGAATTGAATCAGTTGTAGATACCAGTATTTTTGCCTTAAGCCCGGGAAACTTTTCAATCCTTGCCTCATCTAATGTTACTGTTACAATCACCTCACCTCAGACTGGTACTAATTGGCTTTCAGGTACTGCACAGGTAATCTCATGGACAAGCTCTGCAAATATTGGGAACGTAAATATTAAATTATCCACAGACGGCGGAAAGGCATTTCCTGTTATACTTGCATCTAATACTCCAAATGATGGTAATGAAACTGTAACAGTTCCAAATATTACTTCTCTTGATTGCAAAATAAAAATTGAATCTGCAAGCGATTCAACTATTTCATCTGTAAGCAACAGCTTTTCAATAATCAATTATCCTGCTCAGATTCCTGTTAACAGTAACGTATCCTTCGGAGACATAAACAATATAAATAATTATAAAATAGTTGGACTGCCGGGTACCGGATCAATTCCTGCGGTAATAAATGGGGAATTTCGATATGACTGGAGAATATTTTGGGATAAAGGTACTGATCAGAATTTTCTTGTAGACAGCTCATCGTTTTCATTTTCGCCAGGTATGGCTTTTTGGATTCTTAGTAAAAATCCATTGAAGATAAGTCAACAGGTAAATGCAGTTCAAATTGATAACAAAGACCTTTCCTATTCCATTCCGCTTCACCGTGGATGGAATCTAATCTCTAATCCTTTTGATAAAAGTGTCAAATGGCAAAGTGTAGTTACATTAAATAAGCTCCCGCAGAATCAGCTCTTGTATGCATGGAATGGCACCGGCAAATACACTAACCCTGCTGACATGCTACCTTATGAAGGCTATTACTATAATAACGATTCTGCCAATTTTTTGACTTCACTTAAAATTCCTTATCAGTCCTCTCCGGTTTTTTTAAGTAAAACAAATAATCAGAAAGAATTTCCCATAGATAAAAGTAACTTCTTAATGCTTTCAGTAAATGGAAATGCCGGATCAAGATCAGAAGTCTATATAGGCATAGATCCTGAAGCTAAGAATGGATATGATCAGAAGGACTATTATGCAGCTCCCGGGCATTTCCAGAAAACAGGGATCAATTTAATAAAAGCTGAACTTAGGGAAAGAGATAAATATCTTTATATTGAACAAAGACCTGCAATAAATGAAGGTCAGAAATATGAGCTGGAGATTAAAGCAGATCCTGGCCATCCGATCGAACTTAAAGCCTCGGGACTGGAAAATTTTGGAAATTATAATGTCCTTCTTCTGGATGAAAAAACAAAAAATCTATTTGATCTGAAGAAAAACCCGAGATTTGAGCTTAATCTTGCACATCAATATAATTCTTTCAGCTTATTTATAGGAACAGATGAATATATTTCAAAAATAAAGCAGGGCATCCCTCCGCTTTCATATGAGCTGTACCAGAATTATCCAAACCCGTTTAATCCCGCTACGACAATAAGATTCTCTTTGGCAGGAGCCGATAAAGTTACACTTAAAATTTATGACATACTTGGTAAACTGGTGACAACACTTGTAGATAATCAGTCATATGAGGCAGGCAGCTATGAGGTGCAATTTAATGGGAGTGGATTATCGAGCGGAATTTATATTGTAAAAATGGATTCACAAAATTATACAATGCAAAAGAAAATGGTTTTGCTAAAGTGATATGAAACCTATCTATGGATAAATTTTCAAATATGAAAAACATTTCCGGCGGCGGTATCAATAGTTCTGCTAAAACTATTTTAAGAGTAAAAATAAATAAAGGTAATACACAACGCATGGAATATACCTTTTTTGATTCTTTTACTATCGGTCGCTCTACAGAATGCTCTATTCAATTTAATGACGGAGTAGTAAGCCGCATTCATATTGAAGTAACCAGGAAAAACGGCAAATGGTGGATAAAAGATAATAACAGTCGGAATGGAACTTACACAAATGGCCGCAGGATCGACCATCCGATAGAATTAATAAACAATATGTCAATTGAGTTAGGAAATGATGGTCCGGTTATATCGTTTAACATTGAAGAAAAAAAAGAATCTGCTATAAATCCTTTACCTCATACAGACCCTTCCGTTACAAGCTATATTAAACATTATTTTGATGAGTCTGACAATGAACATGAAATGGGAGCGCATACAAGGATTATTAGAGAAGCATTTAAGACAGTAAAGAAAAAGCAGAGATCAAAATATCTGATACTTATCATTTCAATAGGTATTTTGGCTGTTGCCGGAATATCATATTCAGTATATCAGCATATAAAGGATAATAAGCAGAAAGCTCTGGCAGAGAATATCTTTTACGATATGAAATCCCTTGAATTGGAAATGTCTTCTCTTAGAAGCCAGCTGGCAAGTTCAAAAGATGCCTCAGTCATTAATACACTGGAGAAATTTGATGAAAAGCGTCATCTTCTTGAATATAACTATAATAAACTCGTTGACGACCTGGATGTTTATAATCTGAAAGAGGAAGATAAGATAATTGTTCGGGTCTCCAGGATCTTTGGTGAATGTGAGTTTGGTATCCCTCCTAAGTTCATTGATGAAGTAAAAAATTACATAAAAAAATGGCAATCGAGCAGCCGCCTGGCTAAAGCTTTGGAAAGAGCTCAGAAAAATGGCTATCCTGAAATAATAGCTAACTATTTTATTAATAATCAGCTGCCGCCGCATTTCTTCTACTTGGCCCTGCAGGAAAGTGATTTTAAGGAAGAAATTGTTGGACCTCAAACCCGCTATGGGTATGCTAAAGGTATATGGCAATTTATTTCATTAACAGCGCAGAAATATGGGCTTGGAATTGGTCCATTAGCCGGACAAAATGTTTTTGACCCGGGTGATGACAGGTTCAACTTTACAAAGGCAACAAATGCAGCGGCTAAATATATAAAGGATATTTATAATACTGATGCACAGGCTTCAGGGCTTCTTGTGATGGCTTCTTATAACTGGGGAGAACAGAACGTCATCCCGCTTCTAAGAAGCATGCCTGAAAATCCGCGCGAAAGAAATTTCTGGAAGCTGCTTGAAAAATATAAAGATAAGATCCCAGCTGAAACGTATAACTATGTTTTCTACATAATTTCCGCAGCTGTAATAGGTGAAAACCCACGGCTGTTTGGATTTAATTTTGATAATCCTCTTAAGAATGTAATTAAAAAATAAGCAATAAAATTATGCCTTCCCAAAAGTCTTCCAATTTAATTATTGAATATGCCTGCAGAAGTGATATTGGTAAAGTCAGGAGTGAGAATCAGGACAGCTATGGAAAGTTTCCTGAAGATGATCTTGATCTTTATTCTGATCAGGGACAGCTGTTTATTGTTGCAGACGGTGTTGGCGGACACTCCGATGGTAAACAGGCCAGCAGTATGGCTGTTGAAGTTATAGGAAATATTTTCAGCAGTGACGGATCTGAAAATAAAGCTCAGCTGCTTAAAAACTCAATTGAAAAGGCTAATAAAGAAATATTTGCAAGATCATCCGGGCTTGACACTTTGACAAGAATGGCTACAACCTGCAGTGCATTACTGCTTAAAGGTAATGTTGGTATGATCGGTCATGTAGGTGATTCAAGGATCTATAAAATTGAGAACGGCAATATTGATCTCCTGACTACCGATCATACCCAGCTCCAGGAATTTATTAATAAAGGAATTCTTTCAGAAAAAGAAGCCGAAAGCAATCCATCTAAGTCTATTCTTGTCAGAGCAGTTGGAATAGATGAAAAAGTTAAAGTTGATATAATTGAAAACATTGAATTAAGGGATAATCAATATTTTGTTCTTTGTTCAGATGGTTTAGCTGGTGTAACTTCAGATGAATTGCTAAAGATCGTTCCCGGTAATTCTCCTGAAGATTCCTGTGAAAAATTACTTTCCCTTGCTCTTGAACGCGGAGGGAATGATAATATTACAGTGTTTGTTATAAGGATAGCTTCAATAAATGATACCCCCTCAAATAACACCATCCATCAAAGCTCAGTTAATAATAAGAAAGGTATTTCAGGAATTCTAATTG
>JBLNEL010000276.1:0-4072 GCA_050262615.1 Bacillota bacterium | reverse complement strand
AGGAATTTTATAATATTTTACCATTAATTCTGGTTGCTTCAGGGGTTTTCTTATCGATTGTAATTGAGATATCAACCCAGAAAAGCGAAAAGATACTTCCCTGGTTTTCAGCTCTGATCTTACTGGCAGCTTCTGTCTATTCAATCATTCTAATGAATAATACTGGTACATTATTCAATGGTATGCTTGCTGTCGGCGGAAATGTATATATCTTTTATTTCTTATTCACTTTCGGAGCAATGCTGGTTGTACTAAGCTCAATTGATTACATCAAGAAATATGGGTCCTATTTCGGCGAATACTATATACTGCTGCTTAATTCTGTATTAGGCATGATGCTTATGGCAGGAGCAAGAGATCTTTTTATGATCTTTATTGGGCTCGAGCTGATGTCAATCTGCTTTTATGTGCTAGCCGGAATAAACAGGAAGAAGCATAATGCAAATGAAGCTTCACTTAAGTACTTTCTTCTGGGGTCATTTGCAACAGGGTTTATTGTCTACGGAATTGCTCTGATATTTGGGACAGCTCAAACCACATCAATTTATAAAATTGTAGCTGGTTTTGGTGATCTTTCACACAATATACTTTTTATCTCAGGAATGCTTTTGTTCCTGATAGGATTTTCCTTTAAGATTGCAGCATTTCCGTTTCACCAATGGGTTCCGGATGTATATCAGGGTGCAGCTACAACAGTAAGCGGGCTTATGTCGACAGGCGGCAAAGCTGCTGCTTTCAGCGTGCTGATAGTAGTTTTAAGTGCAGTTTTCCCGGGAAATAATGCTCATATTTTCAGACCTTATTTTGCAGTTATTGCTCTTCTATCAATGGTTTACGGCAGCATTGTTGCAATTTCGCAGACAAATCTTAAAAGGATGCTTGCTTACTCATCAATTGCACATGCAGGATATATGTCCATTGGACTTGCCTCAGGCAATTACGAAAGCCTTGCAGGAATAATATTCTATCTGGCTGCTTATACATTTATGAATGTTGGTGCATTTGCTGTAATTGCTATGGTAGAGGGGGAAAATGATTCGAAGCTTGAGCTTTCAGATTATATAGGATTAAATGCAAAGAATCCCAAACTTGCAGCCTTAATGGCCTTATTTATGTTTGCACTTTCAGGTCTTCCACCTTTTGCAGGTTTCTTCGGTAAGTATTATGTTTTTGTTTCTGCAATTGAAGCTGATCTGACCTGGCTTGCAATAATAGGTGTACTTTCAAGTGTTATTAGTGTTTATTTTTATATAAGAGTAATTGTACTGATGTATTTCAAGGAGCCTGAAACTTCACTAGCCGTGCATAACAGCAATTATGGCGTTTTAGCTGCAGTCATTTCCGCCTTGCTAGTTATAGTATTTGGTTTATTCCCTGGTACACTACTTGATCTGATCACATCATTTGTTGGGTAAATTTTATTTTAGTTTGAAATAATAAAAGCTTTTTCTGAACCTCAGGTTCCTTTTACAACGGAATCTGAGGTTTTTTTTTGCATAGTCACAAACTTAGAGTTGGACAGGAGAGCTATGTGTTATTTCTTTTAAGATTTTTCTGTATTTAAAGTCATTTTTACCGTATATTTTATTTTTAGCTGATCTATGAGCTTTTAATATTAGCTGATTTGCAGCTTTAAAACTAAAGTGATTTATTTTATTTATAAAACAATATTTAGCAAACTTTAAATGATACCACTATTTTCAGTTGAGCAGGTAAGAGAAGCAGACAGTTATGCTATAAGTGAGCTTGGCATACCCGGAATTCTTTTAATGGAAAATGCCTCGGCAGGAATCTTTAACACGGTAAAGGAGATTTATCCTGATATTCCACAAGATGCAGCAATAGGATTTGTCTGCGGCAAGGGGAATAATGGCGGTGATGGATTTGCAGTGGCACGTCATTTTATTAATAAAGGGTTTAAGGCTATTGTCATTTATCTGGCTGATGAAAAGGAACTGACAGGTGATGCTCTTTCAAATTTTTTAATACTTAAAAAGTTAATTAAAACCACAGATGGTTCAGAGCTTATTAAATATAGTTCACTTGAAAGTCTGACTAAACTTGAAAAGTGTAACATAATATTTGATGCCCTATTAGGTACTGGTTCAAAAGGAAAGCTTAAAGAGCCTTACGAAAGCATAATAAATGAGATCAACAGTTTTTCCGGTATTAGCCGTATAGCCATAGATATACCGACAGGATTAGATGCAGATACGGGGAGCGGAGAGACTGTTTTCAAGGCTGAAGCAACAGTTACACTTGCTGAATTAAAAAGAGGTCTATTTATTAACCGTGGGGCATCATCAGCAGGAAAAGTCTACAAAGGTTATATTGGTATTCCTGGAGCATATTTCGACCGGTTTGAAATTGATGAATATATTATTGAGCCCGAAGATGCTATTTCGGGGCTTCCCAAGAAAGCTTCTGATATTTACAAATATTCAGCAGGCAAAGTGCTGGTTATTGCAGGTTCGGCTGATTACCCGGGAGCTCCGGTGATGACATCTTATTCAGTTCTCAGATCGGGAGCCGGAGCATGCTTTTTGTGTTATCCTGCTTCAGCCAGGGAGCTTGTTCAGCTGAAATTAGATGAAGTCATTGTGCAGCCTTATGACGACAAGGGAACCGGTATTTTAAGAAAAGGGAATATTGAAGAGATATCAAAAAGATTTGACTGGATGGATTGTCTTGCAATTGGGCCTGGTTTAGGGCGGGCAAAAGATACAATAGAAGCTGTAGTAGAAATAATTGGCAAAAATGCAGGTAAAAGGATTGTAATAGACGCTGATGCCATTTTTGCTTTGGGAGAGGGCAGGTATAAAGATCTTGATTTAAGTAACAGTATTTTTACGCCTCACAGTGCGGAATTTGCTCATCTGCTTGGCATAAAACTAAGTGAGCTGCAGAGTGATCCTCTTAAGTATGGCAAGGAATTTACATCTGAGACAGGGAGTTTCCTTGTCTTAAAAGGGGCTCCAAGCGTTATTTTTAATCCAGCTGGTGAAGCATTTGTAAACAGTACAGGCAACCCCGGTATGGCGAAATTCGGGACTGGAGATGTACTGACCGGTATTATTGCCGGAATTATTTCACAGTCGAATGGTATTGAAGATGGACTGATAACTTCAGTATATTTGCATAGCTTATCAGCAGATCTTTTATTGAAGGAGAAGACTGAATTTGGGATTATGGCTACTGATATAATAAACAATTTACCGAATGCTATTAAGTTTTTAAGGAAATCGTGTGTTTAAATTACTTCAAAGAAACAAAACCTTACTAGTTTACTTTCCGCTTGCGGCCTACTGGCTTATACTGTTTGCGGCAACTACCCTGCCTGGTAATGACGTTCCCAATCTTGGTGTAAGTGATAAGATAGAACATTCTGTTGCATATATGGTGCTTTCAGTTCTGCTTTGTTTAACCTATAATTTCCAAAATAAAGTAAGAATTCTCCGGCAGCGGCCGTTTGTCATGACAATCCTGACAGTCACATTCTATGGTCTTCTGGATGAAATACATCAGCTTTTTGTTCCCGGCAGAAGCTGTGATGCAAGGGATTTACTGGCAGATGTGCTAGGTGCATCGGTTGGATTATTATTTGTGTACCTGATCAAACTAGCTTCTAACAAACAGGCCGATACAATAGCCTGAAAAGAGAAAATATCGCCGAAGAATTTTCTAAAATGATAAATATTTATAGAATGATAAATATTTAAAGAATGAAGAATATTGGCGTAAGCTATTGAATGATGCTTAAGAGAATACTAACTTAACCTTCTGAATTTTTAATTATAATAAAGAGTGGTTGAAGATGAGTGATATTATCCTTTACATTATTCTTGGTCTGGCAGCCGGTGTACTTAGCGGATTAGTTGGTGTAGGCGGTGGAATTCTTATTGTCCCTTCTTTAGTTCTGCTTTTCGGCATGACACAGCACCAAGCTCAGGGTACCAGTCTTGCTGTCTTAATACCGCCGGTAGGCATACTTGCAGCAATGACTTACTATAAGCAGGGATTTATTGATCTTAAAGTTGCAGGGCTTATCTGTCTGGGCTTTATACTTGGGGCT
>JBLNEL010000275.1:0-3552 GCA_050262615.1 Bacillota bacterium | reverse complement strand
AACATAGCCTCTAAAACTATTTGATATTCTCTAGGGGTTTTTAATGTCATACTCCTTATTTCTGGAATAATCTGGATAAGTTTTTTTTCACTATATGGAAGACAATCAATTTTATAAGCTTTAATTTCTCCCATTCTTAACCATGCAGTTAAAGCTTCAGGAGAGACTTTATTTTTCTTACTATTAGCTTGTCGATATAATATTTGGTAACGTCTTATACCATCTAAATTTAATAAAGATGTGATGCCAAAGTATTTCTGTAGTTCGACCACCTTTTCAACTGGATTTGTTTTACTTTCGACTAGCCCTAATTTTACTAATTCTTTATAATAATATTTAGTAACCAGTTGAACCTCTTTTTTCCTGCTCTCTTGCTCCTTTTCTTCTTGTAGACGTGCAAGTGTTAAACGATATTCTGTTTCGAGTCCCGTCCAAATATGTGCAGGAACTCCAGTTACTCTTTCAAGCTGCAAAGCTGTTTCAGGAGTAATAGATTTCTGTCCGTTAAATATCTGACTCAGTTTTGCTGGTGGACGATTCATTCGTTTTGCAAGCTCATCTTTTCCCATTCCCATATCATCCAAAACCTCTTCTAGAAAGTTTCCTGGCGGTATAGGAAGATCACTATATATTTCCCTAGTCATCATAATGCTTACTCACTTCCTCAATTCTTAATATTTGTAAATTATCCCCGTGCAATGTAAATATAAGCCGGATAAATCCTGTTAACTTAATGGCCCATTCTCCACCCCTGTCTCCTTTAAGTGGATGGCAACGTAAGGTGCGAATAGAAATCAGTTCGTCAATATTACTAGATTGTTTAATAATATTAATTCTTTGAATATATTGTGTGCCAATTTGGACACCATATGCCTTAAAAGCTTCTTTAGACTGTTGATACTGCTTTTCCAGTGCCCTTGTTCTGAATTGAATTTCCAATTAGTTCCCTAAAATTTTTATAAATACTTTACCTTTAGGGTAAAGTAAATATACATATATTTTTAAATTATCGCAAGTGTAATTCTTTACCCTAAAGGTAAAGATAATTTGTGCCTGTTAAAAACTCCATCCATGCGAATTTAATCAATTTTCACATTATTCTAAAGCAATCTTTCCTTATATTTGCCGAGTAATTATCAACAAATAAACGGACCCGATGCTTAAATCCCTGTTACTATTCTTCCTGAATTCCTTCAAAACCAAAGCTCAGCTAAGACTTGAAAACGTAATCCTCAGAAAGCAAATAGAAATCCTTCAGAGAAAAAACCCCAGGTTAAAGATAAAGAGAACTGACCGACTAGCCTTCAGCATAATGAAAGATCTCCTGTCTAACTGGAAAGATAAAATCTTTATCGTAAAACCTGAGACTGTAATAAAGTGGCACAGGACTGCCTTCAGGTCCTACTGGAGAAGAAAAAGCAGGCACAAAGACGGTAGGCCAAAGCTTGAGAGAGAAGTAATAGATCTCATACGGCAGATTGCAAATGAAAACCCTCTCTGGGGTGTCCCAAGGATTCATGGAGAACTAAAGAAACTTGGATTCAACATCTCCCAGTCTACAGTTCAGAGATACATTCCAAAAAGAAACGGAAGGACAACTGGTCAGAGGTGGAAAACATTCCTGAAGAACCATTCCAAAGATATTATCTCAATTGATTTTCTTACTGTACCGACAATTAATTTCAAACTTGTTCATGTTCTGGTTGTAATTGAGCATAATAGACGAAAGATCATTCATGTAAATGTTACAAAGAACCCGACTGCGGAGTGGACTCTTCAGCAGATAAGAAACATGCTCTTTAGCTACGACACACCAAAGTACTTAATAAGAGATCGAGATTCGAGATATGAGAATGTCTTTACAACTGGAGTAAAGAATCTGGGAATTAAACAGATTGTAACATCCTACCGCTCACCATGGCAGAACGGATATGTGGAAAGGGTAATCGGAAGCATAAAACGTGAATGCCTGGATCATGTAATCATTCTGAATGAGGATCATTTAAGAACAGTTCTTTCGGAATATGTCTCTTATTACAATAAGCACAGGACCCACCTTGGAATTAATAAAGATTCACCAGATGGCAGGCCGGTTCAGATAGCAGGGAAGATTGATAAAGTTCCTGCAGTAAACGGGCTTCATCACGTCTATTACCGGCAAGCCGCTTAATCGCATTTATTTTATTCAAAAATTTATCCTGAATGGGAAGGGGATTACTATGTTCATTACCCCACAATTAAGGCGTTTTTGGAAAAATGCCGGCTGAGTTGCTTGATGGAAAAAGGCAGAATATGCTTTATTGATGAAGGTCTAGTCGTGATTTTGACAAAATTTCAGCTCAGATCGAGTTTTGAATATGGACAAGGATGTTGATTTTAAGCGAAAGCTGATACACGTCAGATCATCGGAAAAGTTTCAGACTAAAACAGTAAACTCCGAACGCTCAATTCCGATGACAAAAGAGCTATATAAGCTTTTGACAGAAGTGAAGGCAAAGAGTAAATCTGAATATGTCTTTGCATCAACCCAGGGATTTCAGGTTAGGGAAAGGCGTACTCTTCAGATATGCAAGAAGGTTGCTGAAAATGCTAAAATAAAGTCCAACGCTTATCTTCATAAGTTCCGCCACACATATGCTACCATTCTGGTCCAGAAGGGTGAAAGGTTAGAGGACATTAAAGAACTGCTCGGCCACAGTACAATAACGGAAACCGAGATATATGCCCATCATAGATCTGATCAGCTTCATGACCGAGTCATTCACCTCGACAATATATTCAGCAAGAAAAAAGGCCAATCCTAATGGATTGGCTTTTTAGTAATTAAATGTGTAAATGATTGCATCCATTACAAGCACATCTACTGAAATGGGGAAATAGGAAAATTTCAACTCCATGCCAGTAGTAGCTTGTTATACTTAAACTTCCATATTATCAACTGCATCTTGATACCTTGCTCTATTTTCCAATTCTTCTTCAAATTCTTCAATAGAGCTCATATATTTTTTTAGTTCCTCTATTGGTTCCTTGGAAATGAAAATTGGTAAATCATACTTTGCATATATATAACCATAGATTGTAGATGGGTGCTTTGAAAGCAAATCTAAAAAATCATCAAAACAATTTATTATTCGTTCAGCTTCATCTGCTGAAAATCCCAATGTAGGTATCATATGTGGATCAAATAAAGCTTCAAAATTCGAAGGTATAAGTCCAAAACCTTCATAGTGGAAAAAGTACTCTGGACTAGAATGAACAGGTATGTTCCTATAAAATTTTCTTGTGAAAATTAATTCATTGTAAAAAAATTTAATATCATCATCTAAAGGAATCAAAGATCTAAATCTTTTTTCCCAATCCATTTTTCTAAACTCGGCATACTTAATACCTTTTCTATCACATAAAGAAAATATTGAATCAAATATTGTCTCGGTTAGGGAAAAGAAAAATACAGCAGTAGCAGTTGTATAAAATTCAAGCAACTTTCTTCTTTCTATTTCAGGCGAAATAATATCCTTAAATGAAGGGGTTCCTTTTAATCTTGGTTTAGCT
>JBLNEL010000274.1:0-3429 GCA_050262615.1 Bacillota bacterium | reverse complement strand
CTTGGAATGAAGAGCGCTTATTCTGATAATTCATACGGCGGACTCTATTGCACTGCGCGCGATCTGGCGCGTTTCGGTCAATTTCTTTTGAACAGGGGAACATTTAACGGAATAAGATTTTTCTCAGAAGAGACATTTAAAAAGATGCTTCCTCAAAAACTTGTTACAGGTAATGAATGGGGAATAGGTATTTCACCCATGAATAAATATGGTTTAAGCCCCTCAGTTTTCGGTCATGGCGCAGCTTCAGGCTCAGTATTCCGCGTAGACCCGGAAAATGATCTTATAATTATTTCAGCACGCAATAGGCCCGGGAAATTTTATAAAGAGTTCGAGAAGTCTTTTATTGAAAGCTGCATTAAGATAATTAAATAAAAATTATTAATGATGAATAACGTAAAAAGTAAAAAGCTCCTTTATTCGAAAAATGAACCGGGACAAATACAGCTGCTTCTGCCGGTTATTCTGCTTGTATCTGTGTTTTCTTTGGCACCGCTATTGCGCGGTATTTACCTTGGCTTTACTGACTACAGGCTGGGTGACCCGATTAAATTCAACTGGTTTGAAAACTATGTGCAGCTCTTTAATGATGAATATTTCTGGCGCTCATTCAGGATCGGTATTGTCTGGACAGTCGTTGTTACGGCTATCCAGATCATTCTCGGCCTTGGGCTTTCACTGCTGCTGAATACGAAAGTGAAGTTTGTTTCTGTTTATACTATACTGGCTTTAATACCATGGGCAACGCCTCCGATTATCCGTGGAATATTATGGCGGCAGATGTATGAGCCATATACAGGCGCAGTTAATATACTTTTGGGCAGCGTGGGTTTAATTTCTGCTCCTATAAACTGGCTCTCAAGTTTTGAATATGTTATACCGGCTGTAATTGTTGCAGGAGTCTGGGGTGAAATTTCAAAAGCTGCTATCTTTCTTTTGTCAGGACTTCAGACTATTTCTGCGGAGCTTTATGAAGCTGCAAAAATAGACGGTGCGGGGCAATGGCACCAGTTCTGGCATATTACTCTGCCGATGTTAAAACCGATACTTGCTGCAATAATCTCGCTTACATTTATGTGGAATTTTAACACCTTCGGAATAATCTGGGTACTTACTCAGGGAGGCCCGGGAGGTCTTACAAGGCTGCCAATGCTTGCAGCATATGAAGAGGGATTCCGTTACGGCTATATAGGCTACGCTGCTGCTATTGGAAACGTAATGGTAATTATTCTGTCAGTGATGCTTTTTATGTATATCAGGGTCCAACTGCGTGAGAGAAATGAGTCATGAATAAGTATATAAAACTTTCCAATATTAAATTTCCCAGGCTGGGTATCCACTTTTTAATAATACTCTATATTATATTTTTATTGTTCCCACTGTTCTGGGTTGTAGCCAGTTCGCTCAAACCAACCCAGGAGATTTACTCCGGCAATCCGGCAATTTTGCCGCAGAAGGTAACTTTTGAACATTATCTCTCGGTTATTAACGGTCAGCAGTTATTCCGGAGCATGTGGAACAGCATAATCGTAGGTGTTATTTCTACGGTCATTGTTGTCCTTTTGGCAGTTCCCTCGGCATACTCGATGGTTCATTATAAATCTAAAATAAATAGTGCAATTTTAAGCTGGATACTTATATCACAGATCTTTCCTGTAATACTGGTAATGATACCTTTGTATGTTTTATTAAGATATATAGGACTTACTGATACGCTTACCGGACTTACACTTGTTTATGTCGTCTGGTCATTGCCTTTTGTTTTATGGATAATGCACGGATATGTTAAAAGCATCCCGCTGGAATTAGAGGAGGCTGCTGTGCTTGATGGGGCAAGCAGACTGGAAGTAATATTTAAGATCATTATGCCAATGCTTCTGCCTGCAATCGGAGCTTCTGCTTTATTTGCTTTCATATCGGCATGGAATGAATTTTTCTTTGCACTTGTGCTTATGAAAAGTCCCACACTTGCAACACTGCAGGTTGAGCTTGCAAAGTATACAGGAATGGAAGGCCAGGCCAGAACAGGTCCCCTGGCTGCTGCAAGTGTGATTGCTACTTTGCCTTCTGTAATATTATTTGTTTTTATGCGTAAATGGCTTACTAAGGGATTAACTGCAGGAGCGTTAAAAGGATGAGGCTAAGAAACTTAATAATATTTATTGTACTTGTCATTATAGCTGCTGCTCTGTTTTTTTTACCTGGGAAAAAAAGCGGCTCAGAGAATCATAACTTAAGGTTTGTAAGCCTGGCCTGGCAGGAAAGATCAATTGCAACCAATAAGGCTATTGTAAATGAATGGAATCTAAAGCATCCGGATATGCAGGTAGAATATATACAGGGTACCTGGAATTCAGCTCATGACTACCTTATTACAGCATTTGAAACAGGCGATGTCCCGGATATTTTCCACTATGAATCATCTGTAATTATTGACTATGCAATGCGGGGATATCTTACGGACCTATCTCCTTATATTTCTTCTGAAATGAAAAATGATATTCTGGATGTCGCATGGGCAACTGTTACCAGACCTAATGGCGAGGTAGGCGGAATTCCCTTTCTGATTGAATCTCTTGTTGTTCTGTATAATAAGGACTTGTTTGAAAAAGCCGGTATAAAACCTCCTGATGTTGATAATCCCTGGAGATGGGAAGACTTACAGCAGGCAGCAAAAAAGTTAACCGTAGATAAAAATAATGACGGTGTTATAGATCAGTATGGCGCAGCTTTCGGCTTAAGGAACTCAGCTAATATTATTATGAATACTTCGATCAGCTTTGGAGGGTCTTTCTTCAGGAAGGAGTCAGGTGAGTTTATAGTAAGGACAGGGCAGGAAGAGAAAAAATTACTTCAGACTATTGTAGATATGTTATATAAAGATAAGACAGCTTCTCCTGCCGGTATTGCGGAAACCGGAGCAGGAATGATTCCCGGATTTTTTTCCGGGAAATATGCCATGCTTATCGGCATAGGTGCATGGGCAAGACAGCAGCTGGTTGAAAATGCACCTAAGGAATTCCGCTGGGGAGTTATGCCTCCTCTTAAGGCGCAGTCACAAAGGTATGGCGCAAGCACTCAGACACTGAGCGTTCCTAAAAGGTCAAAACGTGCAAAAGATGCAATGAAGTTTATTGAGTTTATGCTGAACTCACAAAATATGGCTCAGCTTGCACTTAACGACTGGATGATTCCGGCAAGAAGATCATGCCTTGAAATGCCTGAGTTTCAGGATAAACAGGGCGGTTGGGATATAACCTGTTCTGCTGTTAAAACTCTTGGAGTAGGCTCCTGGCTTGGTGCTCCCGGTTATGTTGAATGGAAAAGCAGAGTGGCTAACCCTGTGCTTCAGGAGCTGTTTGCTGGCAGATTGTCCGTTGATGAAGCAGCAAAAAGAATTGAAAATGAAAGTAATATTATATTATCAAG
>JBLNEL010000273.1:0-8896 GCA_050262615.1 Bacillota bacterium | reverse complement strand
TATTCAGAACGTCAAAGGGATTTTTCTTCAGAGCAACAGGAGATTTCAGGAATTCATCGGACTCGATTCATCTGAGATAACCGGGAAAAGTACATCTGCAATAATGCCTGAAGAAGTAGCCGGAGAATTTGGAAAATTCACTGAAAATATAATCTTAAGGAATACATCAGCAAGCTACGAAATGAATTTCAGGATTCCCGGCAGAGAAGACAAACAGATTGTTAATAACAAGGTTTCATTCAGATACAGCGACGGCTCAGTTAAGCGTATTCTAGGAATAATTATTGATATTACAGAACAAAAGAAACTGGAAACCGAGATACTAAATGCACTGAACAGTGAAAAAGAGCTGCATGAGCTAAAAAGCAGGTTTATTTCCACTGCCAGCCATGAATTCCGCACACCTCTTACCTCGATAAGATTGTATTCCGATCTTCTGGCAATGTACGGGCGGAATATTGATACTGAGAAATATATGGAACACCTGAACAAGATCCAGAAATCAGTCGGATATATGACCGACCTGATAGATGATGTTCTGACTATCAGCAGGGCTGATACAGGTAAGATCAGATTTAATCCGGTGCCGCTTGACCTGCGAAAGTTCTGTTACGACCTTATATACGAACAGAAGCCGCTTATGAAAGAAAATCACATCGTTAAATTGCGCTATGAATCGGAATATGGTCAAGTCCTTCTGGATGAAAAGCTGCTGAAGCATATATTGGCAAATCTGGTCTCCAATGCCATTAAATACTCACCTGAGGGAGGTGATATTGAATTCATTGTGGAATTTGAAAATGATAACATAATCTTTACTATCAGCGATAATGGGATCGGAATCCCCGGGGAAGATCAGAAGAGCCTGTTTGAGTATTTTCACCGTGCAGAAAATGCATCAGGAATTCCGGGAACAGGACTTGGCCTCTCGATAGTAAAAAAATCTGTTGACCTGCATGGAGGAAAGATTTCTTTCTGCAGCAGTCTTAATAAAGGTACGACCTTCAGGGTGATACTGCCATTCAGACAATAAAACTTGAGTTACCTATGAAAAGGATATTAGTAATAGAAGATGAAGAATTTGTAAGAACGGGAATTGAAGAACTTCTAAAAGCAGCCGGATACAAAGTATTAACTGCATCAAACGGAATAGATGGATATAACCTGGCTGAAAGTGCTCCCCTGGATCTTATAATATGCGATATAATGATGCCGAAGCAGAACGGATATGACCTTAAATACCAGTTAAATGCAAATCCTAAGACTTCATCTCTCCCGTTTATTTTCCTTACGGCAAAAGCTGATATGAAAGACCTCCGCTATGGAATGGAATTGGGAGCAGATGATTATATTGTAAAACCTTTTGAAGCAGCAACACTGCTTAATGCAATTAAAGCCAGACTCTGCCGGTTTGAACAGATAAAAAATAAAAGCCGGGTTGATGACTCACTTGAAGAAAAAACACAAGTAAAGAAATACAGGGAAAATGACCGCATATTTATCAACATAAACAATACCCCGCATTTTATCAGGATATCAGAAATTAAATCAATTACCTCTTTAGGAAACTACACAAGGATCTGCCTGGCTTCAGGTGAATCAATTCTTCACCGCAAATCAATGGGACAATGGGAAAAACTTCTGCCTGAACAGGTTTTCTTAAGGATCCACCGCACAACAATTATCAATCTTAATTACATTGAACGAATTACCAGGTGGAGCAGCGGCAGCTATCTTTTGTATCTTAATTCAGTAAGTGAACCTTTTATAATAAGTCAGCGCTATTCGGCCAGGATACGTAAAAATGAAAATACCTCACTGCTGACTGAAAAAGAAAATAATAGCTGAAACTGCTCGTTCGTCACTAATATTTGTCGTTCGTCACCGCAAACTGTGCTCTTATCACATTTTATTAAAAAAACAGATTTATTTACCGAAAATACGCTAAATAAATGAACTGCATATATGAATAGAATTTTAATTGTTGAAGATGAAGATGAGATCAGGACCGGACTGCGCTATTTCTTTGAGGCCTCAGGCTGTTATTCTGAAGAGGCATGTAATGGGCGGGAAGCTCTCAAACTTATTGAAAAGAATTTACCCGATATTATCATATCCGATATCATGATGCCCTGTATGAACGGATATGAACTTATAAAAGCTGTAAAGAACAATGATGCTGCAAAAACAATCCCTTTTTTGTTTTTATCTGCAAAGACCGATAAAGAAGAAATAAAAATGGGCTATGAGCTTGGAGCTGACGGATATATTACGAAACCTTTCAGCGTAAAAGAACTGCTGGACATAGTTGGAATTCACCTGGCACGGGGAATTGCCGGATGAAAATTCAGCATAAATAATGATTTAATAAAGCTCAAAGGTAACTTCAGCAAGAATTTGAAAATTTCTGCTAATAAATCCTGAAAATCATCCGATTATAAGTTATTATAATCGTTTCAGTTTTACTTTAGTGAGTTAATGTTTTACTATCCCACATATTCGGAAAGATGGAGTAAATAAATATGGAAAAAAATGACAACACCTCCGAACTTCTGCAGCTTGTAAGCTTTACAATCGGAAAGGAAGAATTTGGAGTCGATATCCTGAAAGTTCAGGAGATCATCCGCATGATCGAAATTACACAGGTGCCAAATTCACCTGAATTCGTAGATGGCGTAATTAACCTCAGGGGAAGAGTAATCCCTGTGATCAGCCTTAGAAAGAAACTGGGCCTGGAAAGAATAGATCATAACAGGGATACCCGCATTGTCGTAGTGGACCTTAACGGCAAGACAATCGGTTTTATTGTCGATAGTGTAAGTGAAGTGCTCAGAATACCAAGAACAATTACAGAAGCACCGCCTGCAATAGCTGCCGGAATGAATGCTGAATATATAACTTCAATTGCAAGACTTGAAGATAAACTGCTTATTCTGCTGGATCTCGAAAAGATACTCCTGAGCAGCGAAAAATATCAGCTTGAATCATTTGCCGGTTAATAGCTTTTTTTGATAAATAGCTTTTTTGATCAGTAGCTTTTTGTAAAGAGATAATGCGCCTTCAGGCTAAAGCAGCCTGTGTATTATCTCTTTTCTTTTTTATTAGATTTTATTCACTTCCCGGCGGTTTAACCGATTATTTACATTTCCATTTACTTTTCATAATTTATCACTGCAAATTTGCAAACCAATTAATAAGATCAGCCTGAAATTGCTTACAGGAAAAAGAGAGATAATGAAAATTAAGAATTTACCAGTTGTTCTTCTATTTGTGATTACTTTTTTACCGGCAAAAGAATCAATGCCATGGGGAGATAAAGGTCACCGGCTTATAGCACGCAAGGCATTTGAGTGCCTTCCTAAAGAAATGTTTAAGTTCAACAGCTGCCAGGCTTACGTAGTTGAACATTCAGTAGATCCTGACTATAGGAAAAAAAAGGGGGACAATGAATACCCCCGCCATTTTATTGATATTGACTATTACCCTGAATTCCGTTCAGGCAAAATGATCGAAAACCTTGATTCACTTGAAAGATCTTACGGTGATTCGATAGTCACACTGCAGGGAGTTTTACCATGGACAACCCAAAGCACATTAAGCGCACTTACTCAGGCATTTAAGGAGTATAATAAGGAAAAAATACTTCTTTATGCCTCAGACCTGGCTCATTATGTGGCTGATGGCTTTCAGCCGCTGCATGCTTCATTAAATTATAACGGACAGCTCAGCAGCCAGAAAGGTATTCATTCGCGTTATGAAAGTAAAATACTTGAAAAGTACGAAGACGATATCCTCAGAAGAGTTAAAACCGATGAGGGTTATTATATAAATGATATTCATAACTATATATTTGATTATGTCACCTCTTCAAATATATATGCAGATATCGTGTTTGATGCCGACAGGGATTCATATAAAAACAGTAATGAAAACTATAATGATGAATATTACAGGTTATTCTGGTTCAGGACTCAGTACCTGACGATCGGACAAATTTCTTCTGCCGCAAGGACCCTTGCTTCTCTATATTACACTGCATGGATAAACGCAGGCAAGCCCCCGTTTGAAGGAAACGCACAGTAATAATTCAGGATTAAGATTAAATTATTTATTAACTAAGCTCAGGGATCCAATGAAGCAAAGATCTACTATTATATTTTTACTTACCGCAGTCTCTCTGATTGTTTTCTCAGGCTGGGGAAAAACAGGTCACAGCAAGATAAATTACTTTTCAACTGCATTTTTCCCAACAGAAATGAACGCCTTTGTTGCATGGAATTATTCACTTTCTTCCCATGCCTCTGATGCTGATAACCGTAAAAGCCAGGATCCGACGGAAGATATAAAGCATTACATAGACATTGACGTTTATACATCATTTATTTATTCTGGAAAAATAAGCCAGGACTTTGCCAATGCAATTCAGAGCGAGGGAATTCTGCCATGGGCAACGATCTGGACAGTTGACTCACTTACAGCTCAGTTTAAAAGAAGAGATTTTGATAAAGCCTTATTGACAGCCTCTGACCTTGGGCATTATGTGGGCGATGGGCATAACCCGCTGCATATAACAAAGAATTTCAATAAGAATAGCGTCCATACCCCTTACGAAACAACTATGATCGATAAGTATACTTCACAGATCATAATAAAAAAAGATACTGCAAGCTACGTGACAAATGTGCCTGACTTTATTTTTAATTACCTCTATGAGAATTACAAATACTGTGACTCGATCTTTAAGGCAGATACTTATGCTTACAACCTGACTAACAGGCAGAGAACAACTGTTTATTACGACACCTTATGGAGCCAGACTAAAGGCTTTACATTATTGCTGTTCAATAACGCCTCAAAACGGCTTGGATCGCTTATATACACTGCATGGGTAAATGCAGGCAAACCTGATCTTAATACATCTTTTGTAAAGCAAATGCAGTCTGTACTGAATGGGTTTGAACTCTACCAGAATTTTCCAAATCCTTTCAATCCTGAAACCAGAATAAACTTTTCTTTGCCATCAGCTTCACACGTTACGCTTAAACTTTTTGATGCTACAGGCAGAGAGATCAGAACACTGTTAAATGAATTCAGGCAAAAAGGTTTTAATGAATACCAGTTCAATGCTTCTGAACTGCCGGCAGGAATTTATTTTTATAATATAAAGTTTGATAATTATTCGGCTGCAAAAAAAATGGTTCTGCTTAAATAAGGATCTTCTACCCTCTCAGCATATATCCTTAGCTGAAGCAGGTAGTTCCGGAATTCTATAAACATTATAATAAATATAATACAGTTACAAACAATCACATAAAAACAAAGTGCAAAGGCACTGGGAATTTAATGATGAAACTTAAGATGCTCTTAATTACTTTCTTCTCATTATTCGGTTTCATTTCAGCTCAGGTAGTCAGTATCTCCCCTGCATTTCCTACTGAAAATGATTCTATAAAGATTGTCTTTAATGCAAAGGAAGCCACAAGAAAAGATCTTGCCGGGTTTACCGGGGATGTTTATACGCATACTGGAGTTACTACCACTTCACGCTGGCAGCATGTGATCGGATCATGGGGCAGCAACACTCAGCAGCCCAGGCTTACAAGGATAGCTGCCGATCTTTATGAGCTGGTGATCGGAAATCCTCATACATTCTACAGCACACCTTCATCTGAAAAGATAACTGAGATCTGCTTTGTATTCCGCTCAGCAGATGCATCTAAACAAACTGAAGATATTTTCATTCCTCTTTATGAACCGGGACTCAACCTTGCAATTACCTCACCTCTGCAGCGCCCGGTGTTCTCAAAGCTGAATGATACTCTTCTTATTAAAGCTGTTGCAAGCAGTTCGGCAAAAAAAATGCTGCTTTATGAAAATAACCAGCTGCTTACAGAACAAAATGGAACAGCTCTTAATTACACCTTGGTCGTTCAGCAGACTGGCAAAAGATTGTTAAAAATTGTTGCCCAGGATGCTTCAGGAAATACAAAAGCAGATTCATTCTATAATGCCGTTAATCCTTCTCTTGTTATAAAGGATATTCCTGCCGGCGTAGTCGATGGAATTAATTATACCAGCTCAAATTCTGTTACACTTTCTTTATATGCACCAAACAAAAAATTTGCCTACGTAATTGGCGACTTTAATAACTGGGATATTGACCCGGCTTATTTTATGAATATGTCTCCTGACAGTACACACTTCTGGCTGACAATAAACAACCTTACTCCGCAGACAGAATATGCATTTCAGTATTTTGTTGACGGACAGGTAAAGATTGCAGACCCATACACCGATAAAATCCTTGATCCTGCAAATGACAAATATGTATCATCAGCAGTCTACCCGAACCTTAAGGCGTATCCTTTCTATAAGACTGATAATATTGTCTCAGTCTTGCAGACCGCGCAGACAAATTACCAGTGGCAGGCATCTAATTATAAGCGGCCTGACAAAAACTCGCTTGTTATCTATGAGCTTCATGTACGTGACTTTACAACAAACCGCTCATTCAAGGCGCTTGCAGATACGGTGAATTATCTTGCACAGCTCGGTGTAAATGCTGTCGAACTGATGCCGGTTAATGAATTTGAGGGCAATGACAGCTGGGGATATAATCCAAGTTTTTATTTCGCTCCTGACAAGGCTTATGGACCTAAAGACGAACTGAAGAGATTTATTGACGAATGCCACAAAAGAAATATTGCAGTTATAATTGACCTGGTATTAAACCATTCATACGGACAGTCTCCGCTTGTACGTTTATACTGGGATGCACAGAACAACCGCCCTGCTGCTAATAATCCATGGTATAATGTTGTAAGCAACTTTGCAAATCCTGATGCACAGTGGGGATATGATTTCAACCACGAAAGCAAAGCAACTCAGTATTTTGTAGACAGAATTAACAGCTACTGGATAAAGGAATATAAGGTTGACGGCTACAGGTTCGATTTCACAAAAGGCTTTTCAAACAATTATAAGCCCCTTTCTGATCCTTGGGGAGGCGGTTATGACACCGATAGAATAAGGATCCTGAAAAGAATGACCGATAAGATCAGAAGCGTGGATTCAACATCATTTGTAATTTTTGAACATCTTTCTGATAACCCTGAAGAAAAAGAACTGGCTGACTATGGAATTATGCTCTGGGGAAATATGAACTATGCTTATGGCGAGGCATCGATGGGATGGCTTGCAAACAGCGATTTTTCAGGTGTATCATATAAAAGCAGAAATTTCAAGTATCCTAACCTTGTTGCCTATATGGAAAGTCATGATGAGGAAAGAATGATGTTCCGCAATGAAACCTATGGCTTTACAAGTGAACCTTATAATGTAAGAGATACTGCTGTTGCAATTAACAGGGTGAAACTGACATCAGCATTCTTCTTCCCTGTGCCGGGACCAAAGATGATGTGGCAGTTTGAAGAATTAGGATATGATTATTCAATTGATTATGGCGGACGCCTTGGTGCCAAACCTGTGCGCTGGGATTATTACAAGCAGCCAAAAAGAAATAAACTATTCAAAGTAATGCAGGCTCTTATAAAGTTAAAGACAAACTATGACGCATTCAAGTCGACTGACTTTTCGCTTTTAGTTTCAGGTGCTGTTAAAACAATTTATATAAACCATCCTTCTATGAATGTCTGTATAATAGGCAACTTCGGATATGCAACCTATTCGGTGAGTGCAGATTTTCAGAATACCGGCAAATGGTATGACTATTTTTCAGGGTCAGAAGTAAATGTAACAGATCCAAAGATGTCAATTCAGCTTAATGCAGGTGAGTTCCGTATTTATACAACCGCAAAGCTTCCGGTTCCTGAATCTGATATATTAAATGCAGTTGAAAAAGACAATTCTGTTCAGGTAAAAGATTTTGCTCTTGAGCAGAATTATCCGAATCCATTTAATCCGTCAACAATGATAAGCTACCATATTGCAAAGCCTGAAATGGTCAGTCTCAGAATTTTCGACCTCCTTGGAAGAGAAGTTAAGACACTCGTAAACCAGGAGCAGTCGAAAGGGGCATACAGGGTAGAATGGAATGGAGATAATAACAGCGGAATGAAAGTTTCAGGAGGATTATACCTCTACAGGCTTGAAGCCGGAAATTATGTTGAAACCAGGAAGATGATGCTTGTAAAATAATCATTACCGGTTAATCCCGAACTTTTACAAATGCACTGAGCCTCTGAAGAGATAATAACTTCAGAGGCTTTTTTATTTTGTAATTATGAATTAAATTAAAATAAACTTTTGTTGGAGGTTTCTGTGAAAGATTATTTTTTCAAACTGTTTAAGTATAATGAGTGGGCTAATAACCAGGTTCTTGATGCGCTGATAAATCTGCCTGACGACTCTCCTGAGGAAATTACTAGGATCTTTAACCATTTGATAACAGCCCAGATGATGTGGCTTAACAGAATTCTGGGGAAAAGTACTGTACTTGAACTTTGGACAAACAATACAATTGAAGGGTGCATTACAGCTTCAAAAGAAAGCAGCACACAGTGGCTGAGGTTCATTGAGGGTCTTAAGGAAGAGGATCTTTCTAGAGAGATCTCATATGTAAATGTTCAGGGGAAACCATTTGTAAATACTCTGGAAGATATTCTTATACACCTGGTTAATCATTCCACTTACCACCGGGCGCAGATTGCTATATTGTTCCGCCAGAACAGCCTTACTCCTCCGGTAACTGATTATATTGTCTATGTACGAGAAGGCGGAAAAATAAAAGAAAGCAAAGACAAATAATTTCAGACCTTTAACCTTTTAATGGATTACTGCATTCTGAAGCTGTAAAATTATACTGGAAACAAACTTAAGGTTTTCTTGATTTTACAGCTTCAGAAATGATTACAGCAGATGCTGTAGCAACATTAAG
>JBLNEL010000272.1:0-3398 GCA_050262615.1 Bacillota bacterium | reverse complement strand
TGCCTCCAGTTGAAGCACCAATAGCAACTATTTTATTGGGATTAAAAGACATTGTTGCATAACTCTTTCTAGGAATACTAACTGAATGTTGTTGCAGAGTCTTAGCTATTGCGGCTGATTTAACCTTTACTATCAAGTCGCAAATAAAACTCTCCACGCTTTTTACCGAACTTGTATTGGGTTTTGCAACAAAATCAACTGCACCAGCGTTCATAGCATCAAATACCGCTTCGTTTACAGTGCTTACTACAATAACAGGTAGAGGATATTGAGGAATAAGCCTTCGAATAAACTCAATTCCATTCATCTTTGGCATCTCAACATCGCATGTCATTACATCGGGCTCATACTTTAATATTTTGTCCCTTGCATCAAAAGGATCCGCAGCTGTAGCTACTACTTCAATACTTGTGTCTGAAGAAATCCCTCTAGACAACACTTCCCTAAAAACCAACGAATCATCAACTACTAGAACTCTTATTTTCTTTCCCATAAGTCTATTCCTTTCTATAAACAGAAGGCCTAACATACCTAAATCTTGTTGTATCACGGTTCAGTGATTCAGAATGTCCTATAAAAAGGTATCCTCCGTATTCCATGGAGTCATAAAATCTTTCTACCAGCTCATTTTTTGTCTTATTATCAAAATAGATCATTACATTTCTACAGAAAATAGAATGAAACTTTTTCTTAAAAGGCAGTACTGTATCTATAAGGTTAAATTTTCTATATATAACTTCGTTTCTGATTTTATCAGTCACTACACAATTTTCAAAATCATATTTACTAAAGTAATTTGTTTTCCATTGCATCGGAAGTGGTGCTATTTTTTCGTTACTATATACACCTTTTTTTGCAATATCTAAAACCTTGTTTGATATATCAGTTGCTAAAACCTTTGTATCCCACCACATTTTTTCTTTTCCGTAAAATTCATCTAAAATCATGGCTAGAGTATATGATTCCTCTCCTGAAGAACAAGCTGCACACCATATTCTAAGATCTTTATCACTTACTGTTTGTGTAAGATATGGCAATACCTTGTCTCTAAAATAATAAAAATGATCTGCTTCCCTCATAAAAAAGGTATGGTTAGTAGTAATTTTGTCTACTAATGTTACCACAGCATCTCCTGTCTTGTCTGATACAATGTAATCGTAGTATTCTGAGAAATTTTTAAAGTTTTTACCTATTAAAACATTATGAAGTCTTCCTGACATCAGGGATTTTTTCTCTTTTTTTAAGTAAATTCCATAATTTGATTTAATATAATCTGCCAGCTGCTTGAATTCTTTATCTGTAATTGTAAACATTATCTCTCCTGCCTTTATTTAGAAGAGGGCTTTTAGCCCTCTTCTCATCTTTGTTATATTAATACTTGCCAAATTCTCTGTCACTTAATGCTATTTTCTTTGAACTGGTTGCCGCCACCTCATCATAACCATTACCTTCTAAGTTAATGCTTGCTTTTTTCTTACTCTTCATGTTATCCAGCATTCTAGATATTTCTGGACTCATCTGCTCCATTCCCTGATAAGATATTGATCTATGATTTTTCTTCAGCCTAAATCTTAAAACCTGTTCCTTTAACAACTGAGCCTGACTTGAAAGTTCCTCACTTGCAGCTGCTGCTTCCTCTGATGTTGATGAATTCGTCTGAATTACCTCAGATACCTGCATAATTCCCTGATTAACTTGTGCAATACCAGCTGCCTGTTCATTAGATGCAACGGCTATATCGTTTACAAGGTTTGCTACCCTTTGAGCTCCCTCAACTATCTCGCTAAGTGCCTTTGCTGTTTCGTTCGCTATTTTTGTGCCGCCTTCAACCTTCTTAATTGAACTTTCAATCATATCAGTTGTTTCTTTAGCAGCATTTGCTGATCTTGCTGCAAGGTTTCTAACTTCTTCTGCAACAACTGCAAATCCTTTACCATGCTGACCTGCTCTTGCTGCCTCAACTGCTGCATTAAGAGCCAGAATATTTGTTTGGAATGCTATTTCATCAATAACTTTTATTATTTTTGATATATTCGATGAAGAATCGTTTATCTCATCCATTGCCTTAAGCATTTCTGACATCTGACTATTTCCCTGAATTGCTTTTTCTTTCGAAAGTTCAGCAAGTTCATTTGCCTGGCTTGCATTTTCTGCATTCAGTTTTGTCTGAGATGATATTTCCTCTAAAGAAGCAGTTAGCTCTTCAACTGAACTTGCCTGTTCTGTGGCTCCCTGTGATAATGCTATACTAGAATCGGATATCTGTTTTGCACCAGAGGCAACCTGCTCTGAAGCAGCATTAATATTGGTCAGAACTTCATTGTTACTTTCTATCATCTCATTAAGTTTTTTGCCCATTAGGTCGTTTTCTGACTTAATGCTTACTTGTACAGTAAGGTCACCTTCTGCTATTTTTTCAATAGCAAGAGCCTGTTCACGAATATTTTCAATCATCCTACTAAAGGATTGCATTAATCTTCCTATTTCATCTTTAGAAGTTGCTTGAACGTTTACGTTAACATCCCCTAATGCAAGCTTATCCGCAGCCTCTGCCATCTTTTTAACAGGGTTACTTATGATACGAGATATAAACATTCCAAGAATAATTGCTATAATTACGCCAACGGCTATAACGATAATCATTGTCATGATTGCAGTATTTGCTGCAGCCTCATTGCTATCGGCACTTTGTTTAGCAAGGTTTGTTTTTAAATCCAATAGGGCGTCTGTGTCTTTTTGGACATCATTTGCAATTTGTGCAGCCTGACTGCCGATTAAAAGCCCATACGCTGCATCCATTTGATTTGCTTGAACAAGACTTACCATTTTATCACGGATTTGGTTGAAGTCACTTAACGCTTTGGATAATTTGTCAAAGTTCTCACGTACTCGCGGATCTTTTATTCCAGTTTGGAAATGTGCCATACCATCCGATATGATTTTGTCATCTTCCTGAAATTTGCTTATAATGTCAGTCCTCTTGCTTGGGTCCTTCTGTATAAACAGATCCCGTAGTGACACACGTTCCCTTTGATAAGCTCTGGCCACATTTGCTAAATCCGGCATCGTCGCAGTATGTCTATTATACATATCAGCATCAAGAATTTGTATTTTTTTGATGTTTATAACACCTACTACTCCAACCACTCCAGCAATTATGGCTACAATAATGAAGCCCATAATTAACTTTGCAGCAACTTTTAAGTTATAAAACCATTTCATTTATTTCTTCCCCCTTAATTTATTATATATTTAATAGGTTTTCAGTTTCTTCATCGTTTAAAATCTTATTACAGTCCAGTAAAAGCTTTACTTCGTTTCCAACCTTACCTATACCTTTTATGTATTTGTTATTTGCCGCTTTACCTAACTCTGGAGGCGGCACGATCTCTGAATCT
>JBLNEL010000271.1:0-41655 GCA_050262615.1 Bacillota bacterium | reverse complement strand
GGAGAAAGTACAACTTCTTTTCCTTCATTTAATATAGAACCTGAAGCACGTATAAGAAATGCTCCATTTTCAGCACCCTGGATTGTGCTCATATTTACAGGATTATTGTTGTTATCTAAATAATAGCTTTTCCCTTTTACAGCAGCATTCCAATCCCAGCCTGCCGGATAACCGGTCTTGCTGGTAATATTAATCTTAAGGAAAAAGCTATGTCCATTCCTGAATATTATAGCTGAATCCAAATGCAAAACGAACCAGCTTCCTTTTTCTGAAAGCTCAAAGTCCTTAAATCCGCCGGATATTTTATTGAAATTTTCATCCATCACGGCATATTCTGCTGCATTAGTCTGAGAGTTTTCGGATCTCATAAAAACATGAATTGCTTCAAGTCTGAAATCGAAACCGGTGATATTAAACTCGTTTGCACAAGGAAATTCTGATTGGCTGCCGAATCCGATGAATGTATCAGGATGATCATTGCCATCATCAATAAAGAGAGTATATGAGCCTTCTGCATTTAATGAGGAATGACTTTTATTTGTCTGATAACTTAGGGAGTTTACAATTGTATTAATATCAAAGTTGAGATCAGCATTACCTTTATTTTCAAGTAAAAAGCTAGCTGAGTCAGCCGAACCAGGCTCAGCCTGAAGTTTAATTGAAGATACATTTACACTGGCAAGGGCTTTTGTTCCGGTATTACCAGCTGTACCGATAAACACGCCTCTTCCGTGTGTTCCGGCAACTATTCTGCCGTCGGATTTTCTTGAGATAACGTAATCGACTACAGAGTTCCCAATTTCATTTGCACCCTCCTGATGCCACTTAGTAGAATTTCCGTTTAATGAGGTTGTAGAGAAGAGTCCGATACTTGTTGCGACAATATATAATTTCCCATTTGATGAAGGCAGTATTGAGACGCACCGGAGAGAAGGGCCCGGGTTACTGGCAGAGCCTTCAAGGTTTCCTTCGACAGCGGTATAGTTTTTGCCTCCGTCAGATGAATGGAACAGTCCGGTAATGTTATAATTAGAAAGCACAACAAGAATTTCATTTCCATTATCAGGATTAACTGCAATATTATGAACATAAGCTCCCTCTGCCGCTTCAGGAATTGATATCTCGGTTATTCCTGAGGCTGAGTTTTGTGCATTAGATATTTTATATAATCCTGGAGCAGAGGTGTAACTGCTTATGCCATAATAGAGAATACCGGCGGGATTATTTTTTGATACATTTAATGCCGAAATTACATATCCTAATGGGACACTTATGCCTGCTATTTTATTCCACCCAAGTGTAGTTCCCTGTTGTCCATCCGGGATAGAGTTTATCTGGCTATTTCGCCAGATAACATTTCCAGATGGATAATACATAATGTTTTCATTTATCGGATCTATCACAAAAGGATTAATAAAAAGCTGGTTCCTGGCATTTTTAGGACTTATAATACTATAGCTGCCGGGGTCAAGCTCACCATTCTGGTCGTAGCGGAAGCGGTTTACATAGCCAAACTGTGATGAGGTAAAAGCGAACTGATTTCCAAAATAGGCATAGCTGCCGTCGCCAGAACTGGCGTCAACTGACTTAGAAATTAGAATACCATCGCACTTAAAAAGCGGAGTCCCGTTATCCTGTGTCCCTCCCATTATCCTATAGTCATTAGCTTCATCAGAAATAGTGACCATATAGAACTGAGTAACATTATAGCCATTATTTTTGTTTTCCCAGGGGAAATACTGCTCATAGTTAGTGTTAGTTATGTCAGTAGTATAGCTTAATCCGCCGTCATGTCCACACCACATTTTTCTGGGATCAAAAGGGTCAAATGCAAAGGAATGTATATCCGGGTGCAGATTTGGATAGATGAAGTTCTGCATATCATAGCCGCCTATCCAGCAAAGTTTTGAGTCAGATGGTTTTGTACTAAATCCGTCGGTTGATCTAAAAAGGCTGGTTGCTCCTATAATAACAAAGTTCTCATCATCCGGTTTAACTGCAAGAGTCATGTTGTAAGAGTCCTGTGTATGAATGAAATCCTCTCTATTATTGCCAAAGTCAGGCATATTTGCGCTTCTGTCTTCAGAGGTTACATCATCAATGTCAAGTTTATAAAAGCGTATATCATCCCTGTTATTCTTAGGAATGCCTATATCTGTGAGCACATATGCAACTTTGGGATTAGATGGTGCAGAGGCTATCTTACTTCTTGCATGCTGGTGGGGGAATGCTGCAGGGGTGATCTTTATCCAGGTCACACCTTCATCAAGAGATTTATATATACCTGGTTCTTTGTCCTGAGTTACTCCTTCAAAAGCGCTGGAAACAACAGCGATAAGTTTTCCATCGCTGGACTCATCAATATCGCTATAGACATGTTGGTTGGTTCCGCCAAGTGAGAAATGAAAAGTATTGCCGCCGTCAGTAGACCTTAGTATGCCGGCGCCGCAGGTAGATATGAAAATATTACCTTTTGCAGTAACAATTATTTTCTGGCAATAATCAAAGTAGCTATCCCACTTAGTGAAGTTATTACTCGCCGTGCCAGGCAGGACATTCCAGGTTTCACCGTTGTCAGTTGATCTATAAACCCCATCGCCGGTAAAAAATGCATTGCCTCCCATATCCATTGCTGAACCGCCGTTGAATTCTCCGCATACATAATACCAATTATTTCTAAATCCCGGCCGTCTGTCCTGTGCAATAGATGTAACGCTGAGGATCTGTGTAGTTGTGTTCTTTATTTTCCAGGATTGACCATTATCAGTTGATTTCCATATTCCACCGGAGACGCCGCCTGCAAGGATAACAGCAGAGTTTTCGATATCAACAGCTAAAGCGCGCGTACGGCCTCCGACATCATTTGGTCCGCCCTCTTTCCATGTATAGGATATTGCAGGTTTCTGAATACGGGATGCATTTGACTGGAGGTTTTTTGCAAACTGAAGTTCTCTTTGACGAATAGCCCGAGGGATTCTGTTTGCCGCAGGGTCCCTTAGCATCCGGAAAAAATACTCACTTCGTCCTTTTTTCATTTCCATAGGTGCTTTGGGAGAAGATGTAGATTTTACGCGCAGAAAAGGAGATTTCTGAGCAACAGCATTAATGGAAGAAGCGGGACAGTATGTATCATTAAGATGGACAAATGCAGAGCAAAGTGAAATGATCAGAATAATTACTGAAGGAATTCTTTCCCTGGAGTTTTTCATAAAGTACTCCTTCTACTTTAGGTCATAAAATCCTGTTATTATCCATGGGAGCAGAGAATCGCTGTTAAACATTTTTCCCTGATAGCTGATACTCATATTGAGTATTTTCCCTTTTTGAAATAACTTCCGGGCAGAGTAGTTGTTATTTTCAAGCAGGCGCCTTTGGGCTACAGCCTTTAAAATGTAGCTTACAGGCAACGGGGGAGTAGCCGGTCCATAGCCTTCAACTTCCTCAATTTTAAATGTACATATGTAGCTATCTTTCTTTTCTGAAAAGTCCTGTACGGATGCCTTTACTCTTGCAGATCCCGGAGCCAGGGACTCGTGTAGGTCAGGTCTTTGGCCTGAGTTACCGGAACGATAGCCGGACAGGGAATCTTTTGAATTATTTGTTATTTCTGAATTCTCTCTGGTTTTCGGATTATCAGTATTTTCAGGGGTATTTTTTTCGGAAGCATTTTTCTCAGAAGAGCTACAGCAGAAGCTGAAGATACAAATTAAAATGGCCGCAGAAACGGACTGCCATTTACCAAGGCGCATAGTAACTCCAGATGAAAAATAAAATATCATTTAACCATTGTTTTTCTACCCAAAATATTTTTTAATGTAAATGGAATAATTTATCCATGAAGGTACTTTAAAAAAACCGGGAAAATGAAATATCATTTCTCCCGGAGGGATAAAAAATAAATAAAACAATATCACTTAATGTAAGCCATTTTCTTAACTGCGGAGAAGGCTTTGTTTCCATTAAGCGAGTTTACTTCAATAGAGTAGAAATAAATACCAGATGGCAGAGCCGCTTCAGATGGCCTGAATTTTAGAGAATATTCGCCAGCCGGTTTTGTTTCATTAACAGGTTCAGAAACTACTGCGCCAAGGATATTAATCACCTTAATTTTGACGGTACCTTCTTCAGCAAGTGAATATTTAATGACAGTTTCAGGGTTGAAGGGGTTAGGGAAATTTTGTAAAAGAGAATATGTGCTGATCGTTGTTTTAAGATCGCTGAGAGCCGTAGGTGCTGAGAGTCTTACATAGGCTCTAATCAGATAAATGTAAATACTGTCACCAAAAGCAAGATAATACCATGCCGGTCCGCTGCTTGCAGGGTCAAAATAGGTAAAGCTATGATAGGAAGTTTTGCTTTTCATTTGAGATACCATAAAGCCTGGTACAAGAGAATCCTCACCTACTACGAAAGCTACAACGAAAGGATAATCTGTTTTTATAGCATTTGCTTTAAGGTTAATAGTAGCCCAATTATCAAACAGTACAGCATATGGATATTCAGTAGTCTTTGTTACTTCAGCAATAACTGGTACAGCGAGGGGTTTGCCAAGCGGAGATGGTATAAATTTATTTGTAAACTGGTAAATGCCGCCTACAGATGTGCCTTCATTTGCAAGGGCAATTTTGACAGAATCGAGTATGCCACCTTTTATGGCGTTAAAAGTTACACAAATCGTATCATCTTTAGACAATCCGGTCATATAACCCACTGGTTCAGTGACATCCCATTTAAGTTCAATTGTAGTATCTTTAAGTGCTGAAGTAACAGGTTGGATAAAAGCGACAGATTCAGGATTATTCTTAGCTTCTGAAGCAGAGATAATACCCTGTTTGCCCAGGATCTTAATCTTTCCCTGCTGTGCTGAGGTTTGTAAGGAGAAAAGCATAACTGAAATTATAACCGATATCAAATACTTCATGATGACCTCCTTTTTTATGGTAAGATCTGATTGATAAAATCAAAGGAATAACCAGTAAAAGTCGGGTCGGGAACTTGTTTACCTATGCAAACAGAAAAGGAAATGTGTATCTGGCAGTTTGAAGGATATAGAAAGTAGTAGAATGTGTCCTTTCTGTTTAGTCGAATAATTTATTATGCTCTCGAATTCAATTATAAAGTATAATATTGCAACAAGGATTCTAGTCAAAAAAACAGGTGCATAAAGATCCTGAAGAGTAATAATTGAGTGTACTTAATTAAAAGCATTTATTATCTTTGCGGCAGGAATTAGTGCTTCGGATCTCTTCATAGCTAAAATGCAGTGCAGTTTTTCAACCAAGAAAACCAGTAAGGGTGCTTATGAAAGAATCTTTAGAATTAAAAAGCCACAAAGCGGGCTTTATACTTGGTGCGGTATTATTCTTTTTAATACTTTTAATTCCCACTCCAGGCACATTTTACGAATTTGCAAAGTCTGCTCTAAGGTCTGAAGCACCTGCTGCAGAGATAGCTGAAGCTGCTTTTGGAACGAAAGTAGTGCTAGCCACATTATTACTTATGGTCTTATGGTGGGCTACGGAAGCTGTACCAATTCCGGTGACAGCCTTGATGCCGGGAATCATATTTCCGCTTTTTCATGTAAGCGGGGTTTCAGGCGGGAAGTTATACAGTTTTGAAGCCAAAAATATTTTCCTCAATTATGCGAATCCTGTAATATTTCTTTTCCTTGGGGGTTTTCTGATTGCAGCTGCTCTGCACAAATGGAAGCTTGACAGGCGTCTTACACTGTATCTGCTTACAAGGGGAAGTCTAGCGGAAAGTTCGAAGCTTATTATTCTCGGAATAATGTCAGCCTCTGCTTTTCTATCGATGTGGATATCAAACACAGCAACTGCGGCGATGCTTTTACCACTAGGTCTTGGTATACTGGGACTTTTAGGGGTAGAACATGGAAATTCCAATATGGGAAAAGCATTAATGCTAGGTATAGCCTGGTCGGCATCAATCGGGGGTATGGGTACAATAATAGGAACACCTCCTAATGGTATATGTGTTTCCCTGCTTTCTGCTGCAGGAATAGCAAAGATTGATTTTATTGACTGGATGAAATTTGGTGTACCATGTGTACTGATATTTACTCCTGCAGCCTGGCTGCTTCTGATAACAATATTTCCTCCTGAGATAAGGAAAGTAGAAGGAGGGAAAAAACTTCTGCTTAAATATAAAGACGAACTTGGTCCGGTTACCAGGGAAGAAAAAATAATTTCTGCGGTTTTTATCCTGGCTGTTATTCTCTGGGTATCAAATCCATTCTGGCAATATATACTTCCGGCTAATATTGCTTCACGCCTGGGCTGGTTTGATGAGTATATTATAGCATTATTTGCGGCTTTGTTGTTATTTATTATTCCATCTGACTGGAAAGATTTCCGGTTCATTCTCGAATGGAAAGATTCAAAAGAAGTTGACTGGGGAGTTTTGTTGCTCTTTGGCGGGGGTATTGCGCTCTCAGATGCAATGCTAAGGACAGGGCTAGCTAATTTCATAGCAACGACATTTATGGGGCTTGCCGGGCAGCCGTCGACTTTAATTTTGTTATTATTTGTAGTTTTTATGATGGATTTTCTGACAGAAGTAACATCTAATACTGCGGTTGTTTCAATGATGGTGCCAATTGTAATTTCCATTGCAAAGACAACAGGAAATGATGTTATGGCATTATCGATAGGTGCAACACTTGCAGCCTCGCTTGGATTTATGCTTCCTGTGGCTACTCCGCCAAATGCACTAGTTTATGGTACAGGTTATATAAAGGTTAGAGATATGATAAAGTCAGGATTCTTTCTCGATGTGCTTGGATGGGGAGTAGTAGTCGTTACGCTCTATGTTTTTGCCTATCATATTTTCGGAGTAATAAAAATATAAAGAAGAATAAAAAATATAAAGAAGAATAAAAAATGTAAGAAGAAGGAGATTACAGGTTATGTTTATCGGACATTTTGGAGCAGGATTAGCCTCAAAGAAAGTTGAAAGAGCACCTTCTCTGGGTACGCTTTTTATGGCTTCACAGTTTATTGACCTTCTCTGGCCAGTTTTATTGCTGTTTGGATTAGAAAAGGTCATAATTGAACCGGGGAAATCCGCCTTTACTCCACTAAATTTTATTTATTATCCATTTTCACACAGCTTACTGGGAGTTTTGACATGGGGTTTACTGTTTGGGCTGGTATATTTTCTTTATAGTAAGAATATGAGGGCATCGGTTATACTTGGATTTTTAGTTTTAAGTCACTGGATACTTGATTTGATCACACATATACCAGACTTACCGCTTGCACCGGGAATAGATATTAAATTAGGCTTCGGGCTATGGAATTCAGTTATACTTACAATTATTGTTGAAGGAGCTATTTTTATTACCGGAGCATATTTATACATGAGTGCAACCAAGTCAAAGAATAAAAAAGGAAATATAGGTTTATGGGGATTGCTGGTATTATTAGGCGGCATTTATGTTATGAACATTTTTAGTGCACCGCCGCCTGATGAACAGGCAATTGGAGTCATAGGGCTTCTTCAATGGCTTTTTATTGCATTAGGATATTGGGTTGACAGGAATAGAATAGTAAAAGGAGAGGAAAAGAGTCAGAAGGATATTATAACAGTTGAATAACAAGGGAGAATAAATATAAAAGTAGTGGATAACAAAAGAAAAGGATAATAAAAGAAACAGATAACAACAGAGCATAATAAAAGAGCATAATAAAAGAGCGGAACAGAGTTCCGCTCAGTGAAGATAATTCTTTGAAAAAGGTTTCCTTTGAAAAAGATCTCCTTGAAAAACAAATTAATTATTTTAACAAGAGTAGTTTTCTTGTTGAAGAATAATTTCCTGAAGTAAGGGTATAGAGATAGACTCCATTTGAAAGACCTGCAGCATTAAAGTTTACAGAGTAGTTACCGGCAGCCTGTTCTTTATTTACTAAAGCAGCCACTTCATTTCCGAGGACATTATAGACTTTCAGAGTGACAAATCCATCTGATGCTATAGAATAATTTATAGTTGTCGATGGGTTAAACGGGTTAGGATAATTTTGTTCAAGGCTGAAAGTATTTATTGCTGTATTTTTTGCATGGTTAGAAACGCCTGTAGTTGCATTATATTTATAAATAACTCCTGCTTCGCCGACTGCCCATCCAGATTTATCGTTAAGCATAAAAAGGTTATTTAAGACAGCAGTTCCTGTTGAGGTAAGTTTCCAGGTAGCGCCGCCATCGGTAGTATTAATAACACCGCGTCCTGCCGGACCGCCATTTCCAAGTGCCCAGCCTAAGGTCTTACTTACAAATTGAACCTGAGTAACTGCGAACTGCAATCCAGGTGCAGCATCTGTCCACTGAGCACCACCGTTAGTTGTCTTAAGAACGATTCCGCTAGTATTTGAGTAACCTACAACCCAGCCATTATCCTTATCGAGGAAATGCATGCCTCTTATTTTAGTTGCTGTTCCATAATTCAACTGTGGTGTCCATGTAGTTCCAGCATCAGAAGTCTTTATAAGGAGTCCGTTTGATTCAGTATAAGCCCAGCCGTTATTGGCATCAGCAAACTGAACGCCGTAAAACCTTGACCAGGTTGAGCTGTTAGTTTGTTTGGTCCATGTAGTGCCGCCATCTGTGGTCTTATAAATATCACCATAAACAGGAGTTGAGCCATCTGCTCCTCCGACTGCCCAGCCTGTAGAAGCATTGAGGAAATAGAGTTTAGTTATTCCGGTTGGTCCAGTCTGGTAATTCCATGTAGCGCCGCCGTCAGTTGTCTTAAGCACACCGCCGTCGCCGCCGATCCAACCTGTAGTGGAATTAACGAAGCAGCAGCCAATCAACAGGTCTTTACCTGAAAGTGTCTGTTGTGACCAAGAGGTGCCGCCATTGGTAGTTTTAAGTATGGTTCCACCTTCACCGACAACCCAGCCTGTGTTTGCATCAACAAAGAAAACATGTCTTAACTGTTTTGTTGTTCCGCTTGTAAGTGGAGTCCAGGATTGTGCGAAGCTGTTTACAAGAGAGATAAGTACGATTGTAATTGTAAGCAAACGTTTCATGCGATTTCCTTTCCCGGGGTAGTATTACTATGAAAACGAATAGTTCACGGCCTGCTACCCCTCTTTATACAGGCCCACAACTATTTTCCCTAATTCTATATAATGCGATGACTTGTAATACAACACTAATGCAAAGAGAACTGCTGCATGAACTCTTTTTAGTGCAAATAAAAAAACTCCACAGTTTTCGTCAGGAAATTAGTATGAGCCAGGAGGATATAGAGCCGCTCTTATTACAAAAATGAAACGTGGGAGATGAAGGCAGGCATTCTATAAAATAAGTTAGATTATCTTAATAAATACCCATGCTTTCGAGGTGATCAAGTTAATAAAGCACTATCTAAATAGCAACAATTTCTTTGTTTTTATGAGTTATAGTTTTAAGTTAGTTGTTCTTAAATACTTTTTATAAGATGAGAAATCCTTTATTAGTTGCTATTCTGGGTATATCAATTGCGGGAGTCACATTCGGTCTGGTTGGTCCGGCTACAGTCATACTTCTTGAAAAATCGCATGCACCAGGCTGGGTAAATGGGCTTGCTACTACAATGCTTTATATAAGTGTTGTAATGTTTTCAAGTCTGACAGGAAGACTAATAGACAGATATAAAGTAAAGAGAATATTATTACTTGGTCTGATGATAGTAATGATAGGTTCATTAGGTCTTATCTTCTGGCGCAATTATATAATTTTATTTATTGTAAGATTTATTCTGGGCATTGGGTCTACATTTTTATTTGTTTCAACCGAAGTGCTGGTAAATTCAATAAGTGATGATTCAAACAGAGCATCGAATATCAGTCTTTACGTAGTTTTTCTTTCAATTGGAATAGCTGCCGGTGCACTGCTTATCTGGACAATCAGTATATATGAATGGCTGCCGTTTATAATTGGTGCAACTTTTATATTTCTGGTATTTATTTTAGAGGGGCTGCTTTTAGGCGGTGAGCTTGATCTGAAGGAAATATCAGGAGGTTCAACGGGAACATTTCCATTCAGGTCAATGCCTGTAATTGCACTTGCCTCAGCAGCTCTTTATGGAATCTTTGAATCTTCAATGGCTGTAGTGCTGCCGATGTATGGCTTAAGGAATGGTTTTTCAGAAATCCATGTCTCTTACTTTCTGGCATCGTTTGTAATCGGAGGAATAATACTTTTGTATTATCTTTCCAGGTTATCGGGCAAAAAAGACAAGTTTAAGTTTCTAGTAGTTTTATCGGTCATTCTTTGTGTAATGTTAATTCTGCCAGGATTAATCGTAGATTTTTATTTATTACTGATAATATTTTTTATAACAGGCGGAATAATTCCAGCTTTTTACACCTTAGGGCTAACCTATACAATTGAGAAGGTCAATAAAGAATTCATAGCGCAGGCAAACGGGCACTTCGTAATGGCCTATGGAATCGGAACTCTTATTGGTCCAATGGCCGGATCGATGCTCATAGAATTAAATCAGAGGTATGGTTACTGGATTTCAACAGCATTTTTGTGTCTGCTGTTCTATATATATTTCAGGTCCAGAATTGAAAGAGATAAATAGTATTGCGGGATAATTTTCTTTATTCAGGTCAGGTATCAGATAAAAAAGGCCATGAATATTTTCATGGCCTTTTGGAAGAATAGCAGTTTAGTTACATGCTTCAGGGGTAATTATATAGTACCAGAGTCTGAGTGTTCCAGAAGGAGCTGCCGGAGCATCGGTTCTTGCCTGTACGTTTTCGTTTGAAGCAACATTTACACTATTTCTGTTTACAGTTACAGTTGTATTATATGATTTGCCTTTATAGGTTGCAGAAACTGTATAAGTGCCATCAGGAAGATAAGCTCCGCCTCTGCCGTCCTTAAGCTGTATCCAGCCAAATGAGACTCCATCATTCCTAGTAACTGATATATAAATATTCGGATTAATTCTTTTGGGGTTTGTTGGAGTTTCACTTGGGCATTTCCCCTGAACAAAAATGTCATAGTATGTCATTCCGCTGAATGAGACAGGCAGGCTGTTATTATCTGAAATATTTGTCAGTTTATTAGAGACCTCAATATTGCTGCCTGCAATCTTTACAACGGCCTGCTGGTCCAAGAATCTGACACCTACTGACATATTCCGGCCAGTAAGACTAAAGGATTCTTTTGGGACATAACTGATAAAGTTAGAGATCTCAAGAACCAGAGGTATCCCATTAAGGTTCCAGTTATTTCCGAAGTCAAATGATACTGTTCTTCTGGGGCATTCGGCAATAATCCAGCATACCTGTTCAGGTGTTAAATTTAAGAAATTAATAATAAACGTCACCCAGTCATCAGTGGCTGTTTTGCTAAGAGCGAATGTGCTTCTGCTTTGAACGGTAACCTGTCCGGCGATTTGCGGATTCCCATTTTTATCCAGGTAAATGACTTCGAGTTTATCTCCGGCCTTAAAGGGCTGGTTTGTCGAGGGGTTCATAAGGTTATTAAATGGAATTGACAGATTTGAGGAGGTACTTCCTGTAGAAGCCGCTAATTTTCCGTTCTGGTCTGAGAGCTGCAATGAAAAGCCTGAGACAGAAGTATAGGTTTTGTTATTCATTGTCAGTTTACCTGCAGGCAGTATAGATGCAGCCTGGGGTGAATAAGTTGTAAGTGAAACCGAGATCTTACCTGAAAGCGGGTTTCCGTTATTATCCTTAAGGATATTTCCCTGTGGAACTGTCAATGATGTACCTGAAGCGGTAGTAACAGTAACAGGTGTAGTTACCTTTCCAGAGGCGTCAGCTGTTCCGGCTGTAGGCGAGTTCTTTACCTGTTCTATGCCGGAGGCACTAAGTGCATTCATTTTAATCATTTTGATATAAAATGTCTGATTTCCCGAGTGTGTCAGGGTGACAGGATAGTCAATATCCATATATTCCTTACTGGCAGATCTGATCTGAAGAACCAGCTTTACCGGTGCCGATTCAGAAATTACAGTTCCGTCTTTTATTGCAAAGACAAGGTTTCCATCCGAAGTAGAAATAGAGGTTAGTTTATTATTAACCTCATCAATAACTTTCGAAGAATCCTGTCCTGTAAACTTTATATTAAGCGATGATTTAATATTTACTCCATCTGGGTCGCTTATATTTACTCCAACTAAGGTCTGTCTTTCAATAGTAGAAACAATAACAGCAAGACCGTCAGTAGGATTTGTAATATTACAGCTTGTAAAAACAAACAATAAAAGGCCCGGGGTCAGGAGAGAGGCAAGCAAAAAAAGTATTTTTTTATTCATTGTAAATATTCTCCTCAAGGTTTTAGAATTTGTAAGACAGTCCAAATGATAGTACCGGATACCATTTGAACCACTTGAGATTATTTTCAACAATTGCCTCCTGTTCCGGTGAAGCTGAAGGTGCAAGCAGTCCATCTGCATGAAGCTTTACTCCGGGTGCTCCCTGGTAATAGACTCCGAGGTCGAACAAGAATCCAAGTCCAGGCTCTCTGCTTGTCGGGTTGCCGAAGCCGATGCCCAGGTAAGGGTTAATTTTATTAAAAGTCAAATCAACTGACATATTGCCAAGATTATCCTTATTATAGACATCTCCGCCGATGACCTTATTAATTTCAGGTACAGCAACAACATTTGGTTTGTTATTATTGTAACAGAGTCCGCCTGAAAATCTGAAAGATGAGGATTCAAAAGGTATCCAGTCAACTAAAGCAGTAAATGAACTTAGCTTCAGGTCGGCGCTGAGAGAATAGTCGTCCTTTTCTCCAGGAGTAGTTTTATAGTTATAGCTGAAGAATGCCCCGCCCAGATGAAGATTTAACTCCGGACCGAAAGATCTGTATGCCTCAAAGTGAATGCCGGCAGTACTGGCCTTAACAGATAGGGCATAGTCCTGAGCAGAAATCAAGCCTGAGAGGCAGGAAAAAAGAAAGAGTAAAGCAGTATAGATTTTCTTCATAGAAACACCTCCGGGAAGAATTTGAATTTATAAATCAGTAAAAGATAATCCAGGACAAAGGTGCATGCAAAACGTCCAGTGATGAACAAATTACAAAAATACAAATGGTCATAAATTCACATACAGAGCAAGGAAATGCGACAATTAAAGTCACTAAAGGACAAAAAACAGTGCGGCTCATAAGCAGAAAGAAACAGTCGTAGACAAAAAGTCAATCCGGATAATCAACAATTCAGACTTTAATTTGAAGATAAAAATAATTCAATAGAGGCAAGCAGTCAAGAAATATTATATTTTTGTTAATGCTTCCAGGTTAAATTACTAGAGAGCCTTAAATTTCATATGCACCATATACATCATCTTGTAATGATCTGAAAGAGCGGAGACTATTATATTCTTAAGTGAAATGCCCTTTTTCATATTCCTGAACATAGGGTATTCTCTAACGAATTCAAGATTAATATCCCAGCTCATTAGCTCATTTGAATTCTGCAATGCCCATTTTAAGAATGATCTTTCATCAAGTCCGACCTTTTGAATGAGGCTTTTGTTTGCAGCATTCACGCCGACAGCGGAGGCTGCATCGAAAATGAATTCTGAGGAAGGAAAGGCGCATGAAAGTTTTTTAAAAATTACTTTTAATTTTTCTTCTTCAAGATAATAAAGCACACCTGCAGCCATAAAGAAAAGATTATCTTCGATATGAATCTGATTAAACCAGCTCTCATCCAAAAAAGAAGATGAGATAAATTTTCTTCTGTTATTTTCTGGGATAAACTTTTTTCTCAGCTCAATCACGTCCGGGAAATCCAGGTCATACCAGAAAAGAGTCCCATTATCTACTCTTTCAAAACTGGTATCCAGACCGCAGCCTATGTTTACAATTGTAGCTTTCGGGTGCACACTAAGAAAATCCTTAATAGCATTATCCATATGAATAGATCTGGCAATCCATTCAAACTGAGTTACATCATGGATGTTTTTAGCCATTAAAGTAAAGTCGTAATCAACCTGGTCAATTATTCTGACGGCAGTCTGATCTATCAGGCGGGGTTTAGGCTTTTTTGTTTCAATAGCCCGCCCCCATAATGGAAGAAGCAGAGTAGTCTGAACTTCACCAAGTTCAACTGAAGTTTTTTTAATTGAGATGTTTTCTGACATATTCTTGATTCCCGAGGTTTTTCATGTCAGATATAAAAATAAGAAAAATTTCAGAAACAAAGTAAGCCGAACTAATTGCTTTCCATTTCCCTGGATATTGCAATAGCAGCAATCGTACCGTCAGAAACAGCAGTTGTTATCTGTCTGAAAGGTTTACTTACGACATCACCAATTGCAAAAACATCCCGGATATTGGTTTTCATGGTCTGATCTACCTTCACATAACCCCATTTATCAATTTCGAGTGAGTCCTTGAATTCATTGATATTAGGTGCCATTCCAGCAAAAATAAAGACACCGTCACACCTTAATGATTTTAATTCTTTTGTTTTAATGTCTTCAATAATAACCTCGTCTACTGATTGTCCGTTTTTCTTAAATTCACGGGGTTCATGCTCAAAGATAAATTCAATCTTAGGATTAGCGAATGCCTTTTCCTGTGCCAGTTTGTTGGCCTGGAGTTTATCGAACTGATGAACAATAGTTATTTTAGAAGCGAATTTTGAAATAAAGAGAGATTCCTCAATTGCCGAGTTACCGCCTCCAATTACAACAACATGCTTATTCTCGTAAAACTTAGCATCGCAAGTAGCGCAGTAAGATATTCCCCTGCCCTTATATTCATTTTCACCTTTTACATTTAAGGCTCTTGGAGATGCGCCAGTTGCAATTATGATCTTTTCCGCCTTAATCGTCTCATAGCCGTCGATTACGACAAATTTATTTATAAGGTCTACTTCAGTAATATCGACTGCAGAGCGGAAACCAACTCCGGCAGACTTTGCCTGTTCAGCCATATAGTGCATCAGCATATAGCCAGAGACAGGTTCAGCAAAGCCAGGATAGTTGGATACCTGGTGAGTAACTTTTACCTGTCCGCCTGCAAGTTCTTTATCTACGACAATAGTATCAAGTTTTGCCTGAGCCGTATAAATTCCGGCAGAAAGGCCTGCAGGGCCGCCTCCTAAGATAAGGACGTCGCAGCTGGTCTGAGATCTTTTAACAGAATTTCTTAACTCCTTTGCCCGCTCTTTAGGAATAAGCTGTTCCAGGTTCTTTAGAATATCAGAGCGTTTAATTCCGCCTGACAAAATATCGCCAACAAGCCTGCCTTTATCATAGAAAAGCAGTGTGGGGGAAGATGTAACTCCCAGTTTTAATGCAAGTTCCCGGTTTTCCTGGCGGAATATTTTTGTAAATTTAATATCCCTGCCATAGATCTCAGCTAAAGACTCATACTTTGAAGCAAGTGCCTCGCAGGGAGGGCATTCAGTTGAATAGAAATCCACAACAACCTTATCAGCAGACAGCACTTCTTCATGAAAGTTTTCTGAATTTAAATACATTATCGATCCAGCAGACATTTTAACTTAACTCCTCTTTAAAGTAATATGAAATTCCCATTGAAATTAGTTCTTTTACCGGTCTGCAGTCCGGGGACTTGAGGCAGCCGGTTTTATTACAGGCAACTTCAGCGCATCCACCGCCGCAAGCCAGCTGGAGGCTGCAGTCTTTACACTCCTTAATAGTTGTTACATCTCTGCTTTCCCACTCATCGATCGCATCCTGGATTTTATTTATCTGAGGGTAGAAGGTTCCAAGTGATGAGCCTGGTTTTCCGACAGTTGCCGTGCATGAGTAGATATTACCGGTATAATCGAAAGCCCACTCGGTCTTGCAGCCGGTGCAGGCATCAAATAAAGGAGGCGGCAGTTCGCCGTTTTCAAACAAGAACCTGGAAATTGAGAAAGCCGGCTTGTAAAATTCAATAATATGCGGATAATTCTTTAGCTGATTATAGATCTCTTCATAGAATTCAAGGCGTGTCATGAGTTTATTATTAGCCGCCTGACAATAGTGCAGTTCATAATTGCGTCCCAGCTGAGTCTTAAAGAAAGGACTTTTTGTCCAGCCCTTTTTAATTGCAAATTCTGCGAGGGCACTTAAAGAAGTAATATTATCCTTGTCAATAACAGTCCGGAGATTGATCATAATATTGTTTTCAAGGGCCATATCAATTCCGCGTACGATCTTTTCATAGGTTGGGGCATTATTCTTAAGAGGTCTTCTCTGATCATGCAGTTTTCCAACACCATCAAGAGTAACCTGAATTTCCCTGATCTTTTTATCCTTAAACAACGGAACATATTCTTCCAGGTAATATCCGTTTGATACAAAAGCTGTATCAATATTAAGTTCTGAAGCTTTCTTAAGTATGTATGTTATAATATTAAATGGTTTCCGGCCTATCAAAAGCGGCTCGCCGCCGAAGACAGTTATATATTTTCTGCGGTTCTTAAACTCATTTGAAATGTAAGCAAAGAATGAATCAATTACTTTCAAAGATATTTCGCCGGGCTCTGTTTCATAGCCGGACTGATAGCAATAGCTGCAGGCAAAGTTGCATGCATACCACGGTACAAAAAATATTTGTATTTCATCATTATCGCGCTGGTCAATAAAATCCAGATATTTTCTTATATAAAGTTTTTTCTCTTCGGATTCATCAGACAAATAGCCTTTTGAAATAAACTCTTCAGTATCAGTTATTCTGCCGCTGGTAACTTCCTCTGCTTTTTCAGGCGAAAGAATATCGGCATTACCGGTAAGAATATTAACCAGGAAGTAGTTATCGGAATCCTTTAGTTTAGAAAATATATTGTATTTTGAAAGCTTCATATAATATTGTTATTAAGTTTATAATAGTAAGATGCATTAGTTATAAAAAAAGTTTCAGCCAAATATAAAAAAAAGCTGTAACAACCTAAGTTATTACAGCCTTAGAAAAAAGATAACATTTAATAAGAGAGAGAAATTAATCGTGGCATCCTGCTACAATTGAAGAGACCTTAGCGCAGCACTGTGCAACCTTTGCATTTTTTTTCTTCTCTTTTTTAATGAGTGATTTCATTTTTACTCCTTTTGTATTTTATGTTATCCATTACAGCAGCAGCAGCCCGAAGGTTTTTTACCTGCTATTGTAAAACTTACGACTTCAATTTCCCCTTTTTTATAAGGTTTGCTTTCTTCAATGATCGTAACTTGAGAAAAACCTGCCTGCTGGAGAATATTTAGGTAAATATCTTTTGTAATAGCGCCGGCCCAGCATTCTGCAACTGCTTTAGGGTCGCTGCTGAATATTTCTGGTACAGGCTGAAGCGAATAGATATCGCTTATGACAAAGCGTCCGCCTTTTTTTAATATACGGAATATTTCATTCCAAACTGCCTGTTTATTGCCTGCGTGGTTAATAGTACAATTTGAAATTACAAGATCTGCGATATTACTTTCAAGATCAATTTTTTCCAGTTCAGATTTCAGGAACTTTAGATTTTCAATTCCGAATTTAGAAGCATTAGCTCGAGCTTTTTCGAGCATACCATCAGAAACATCGATACCATAAGCAAAACCATTATCGCCAACTATCTGAGCCATTCTGATTACATCATTGCCCCGGCCGCTGCCAAGGTCGACACATACCTCCCCAGTTTGGGGGCTGCTAAGTTCCAAAGCTCCTCCGCAGGAAAGGCAGCAACTCTCCTGTGCCAACTCGCTATAGCGCAAATTAATTTCCGTTACGTCCATTTTTAAGTCCTTATAAAGATAAAAGTCCTATTGTAAGATGCATAATTGCATTGAGGGATTCAAACAAAAAAGCATCTGAAAGCGGAAAAATCATAGAAATAAAAGTCAGCACATCCTCGAAAAAAAAATCTTCCTAAGTATATACTCTTTAAAACATTCGCGCATAAAGTATTAAACTGCAAGCAGTGATAAAGCTGAAACAATAATCCATAAAGTAATTCCGAGAGCGAAGGGTTTTAGTCCGACTTTTTTTAATGTATTTTTTGAAAGGTTAGAGCCAATAAGGAAAAGAGTTACAACGAGAGCCTGTTTTGAGACTGAATAAATTATCTGGAAATAGTCATGGAAACCAACGAGGTAAGTATTAATCAGCATTGCAAGAAAGAAAAATATGATAAACAAAGGTATTTTAATTTTCTTTACATCTGATTTAAACATAAGTGCAGAGAGCAGAGTAACAGGGATTATCCATAGTGCCCGTGTAAGTTTAATTGTAGTTGCAGTTGCCAGAGCGAGCTTGCCGTACTGTGAGGAGGCTCCAACAACAGAGCTGGTATCATGGATTGCGATTGCAGACCACAGGCCAAACTGAGTTTGTGATAAGCCAAGCTGATGGCCGACAAAGGGGAAAAGAAGCAAAGCAATGCTATTAAGAATAAAGACAACTCCCAAGGCCACAGAAGTATCTTCGCTTTTTGCCTCAATTACAGGAGCTACAGCAGCTATTGCGCTTCCGCCGCAGATCGCTGTACCGGCTGAAATAAGGATAGATGTATTTTTGTTTACCTTCAGGATCTTTGAAAAAATATAACCCAATATGAAAGTAACGGTTATTCCGGCTACGGTATAGATAATTCCTTTTTTCCCAGCTTCGAGTGCGACAGCAGCATTCATTCCAAAGCCTAGTCCGACAACTGAAAACTGAAGCAATTTATGGGTCAATTTCTGAGTCTTAGCAATAACAGGGTTTCCTATAGTAACTGCCAGAACAATTCCAGCAAAAAGTGCAAGTGGAGCTGTAACAACCGGAAACATACATAATAATAATAGCAGTGCAAAAATAATGATATGGTATTTATGCTTTGTCATATAGTCTTTTCCTGTTATATTCCCGTCCCGGGCTTTATAATTTATGTAGTTATACTTTAAGTGTTAAACTTATTAAAATTAAATTTATGTAAGTTAAATTTTGTATACAGTAATTTAATGACTTGTAAATACAATGTCGCATAAATAAAGGTTATCTGCTATAACTTTTGGTTATAGCTGTTTTTAAGAAATGAAATGAACTTGCGGACAAGTTTATCAGGTGAGCCTTTAGTATGAACAAAATAGAAGTTTCTATAGATCGGACCCTCTTCAAGTTCAATAACCTTAAATTCTTCGTTAGCTATACTTTCAGTCAAAGCATGTATAGATATTACGCCAAGTGCATCAGCATGCTTAAGAAACAATTTTATACTTTCAGTACTGCCAAGCTGAATTAAAATCTTAAAGTCACGAAGGCTATAGTTATGTTCATGCAGGAAATTATCAAACACTTCAAGAGTTCCAGAGCCTTTTTCACGCAGCACTAAGTAAATCTCCTTTAGTTCACTAAGTGAACAGCTTTCAAGGCGGGAATATCTGCTGGATTTATGTGTCAGCAGCACCAATTCATCTTTTGTAAAAAGCGTATATTTAAGTGAGCTGCTTTTGGGCAAGCCCTCAATAATTCCAAGATTTATTTTCCCGTTTTGCAGGAGTTTTTCGATAGTTTCAGTATTCTCATTTAACAAAGTAATCTTAAGAGATGGGTTTGCTCTCTGAAAGCGGGCAAGCAGAGGGGGAAGCACATATTGAGCTATTGTTGTACTGGCACCCAGAGTAAGTTCGCCAGTAAGCTGTTCGCTTAAAAGGGAAATATCATTTTTAAGTTTTCCATATTGAGATAAAATTTGCGTTGCATGTTCAAGGACTATTTTGCCTCCCCGGGTAAGGCTTACTCCGTTTTTACTCCTTTCAAATAGTTTAATGCCCAGTTCAGTTTCGAGAGATTTTATCTGTTTAGTTACAGCAGGCTGACTTACTAATAGTTCTTCGGCAGCCTTAGAGAAATTGCCTTCAGTTGCGACTTTATAAAAAAGGAGTAGTTTGAATTCATTCATATTTGTAAAAATATTTTAAATAGATATAAGACTTAAATTACTGAATAAACATAAAATGTGCCTAAAGTGAAGGAAATTTTATTTAAAATCTGTAAAATTATTTCCAAATATCAAAAATTAAGATATATTGTTTAAGGAAACATAAAAATACAGTACAATGCTGATTACAAGAAGAACCTTCCTTAAGGCAACCGCAATAACCGGCGGTGCTGCTGTTATAACCCCGAATAAAATCTGGGGTAAATTTCCAAGTCCAACCGGAGAATTCTTCGGCTTAAATTCCTTTATTGACCGTCATCCCGATGCGGTTTTCATAATGCGAACAAATGTTGATCAGAAGACGAATTCGAATGCAATAAAAGAAGCGGGTCTTGCCTTTGGCAAATCTGTTTTTGTTCACCGGGATGAGAGTGATGGCGGAATTCCAATTACACAAAAGGTGGTTCTAAAGCCTAATATTACATGCCGTTATCCCGGCAGCACAGGCTATACAAAGACAGGCACGATGGGGATAGTTACAGATTCTAATTTTGTTGAAGGTATAATTGAAAGCATAAAAGCTTTAGGCATAGTTGGAAAGAATTTTTATATCCGAGAGACTAACTGTCCAAGTGATTTTGAGGAAGGAAGTTATTACAGTATGGCTGCAAGGACTGGTGCAGACCTGCGTGATCTGAGTGCGAATGTGAATGATCTGGCTCCGGAGAATGTGCAGTGGGTGAATATAGAAAATGGGGTATATTTCAATAAACTTCCCTATCTGGCTCCAGTAAATTCACCCGGCAGTTACCTTATAAACATTGCAAAACTCAAGGCTCATTCTATGGGACTTACGCTTTGCGCAAAAAACATTCAGGGAGCCATAGCCCACAATTACCAGGTGCATTGCCAGCCGTATAATGCAGAAATGGATATTCCTGCCGAACATATAAAGAAAAACGCAAAAGAAGTAATAATGGCAAACTTCCTTCGCCACCTAGATCAGAAGATTCCGCGCTGGGATAAGCCGGGTGATTACGGCGGCTTATGGATGGAGCTTTGGGCAACACGATGTCTGGATAATAATTCCGTTACACATCCGGGCATTCATATAATTGAAGGTATATATGGAAGAGATGGAAACTTTGTATCGGGTCCGGATCCTAAGGGGCTGGCAACTGACTATATGACAAACCTAATTATATTTGGTAAAAATCAATTTCATGTAGATAACATCGGGCATTATTTAGGCGGGCATGAACCCGGGAATTTCGGGCTATTTCATCTGGCAATAGAAAGGGGGTTTTCATCATTATTAAATCCTAGAGATATTCCTTTGTATGAGTGGAAAGCCGACGGAACTGCAACGCTGACAAATTTATCAACTTTCCCGAGAGCAGCCTTAAAGACCAGGTATCTGCAGAGAGATTATAACGGGCAGAACGAGAGTGAATGGCACCTGGTAAATGAGCCTTTTAATTATCCGACAAATGTAAATAAACCTAATACTTCCGGTCGTCCTGAGGCGTTTGTGTTAAAACAGAATTATCCAAATCCTTTTAATCCTTCTACCTCTATTGAATATTATATTCCAAAGAACGGAAACGTACGTCTGGAGGTGCTGGATATTTACGGGAGGATAGTTGATATTCTGGAGGACAGTTATTTACCAATGGGTTCACATCTAACTGTCTGGAATAACAGGCATGCGCCTTCAGGTGTTTACTTTTACAGAATATTATTTGACGGTTACAGTAAAACAAAGCAGATGGTGCTGTTAAAGTAAACAATAACGCTAAGGCAGCTAATAAATTAAAAAAAAGCTATTTCAAGAAAAAAAACATTTTCCTGAAATAGCTTTTTTTATTAGGTGGCTATTTTCTGTTTTTAATGCTGAAGTCGATCCAGCTGCGCAGTTTATTTAAATAGTTATCAGTTCCCATTTTGTATGGCACGTCTGTATGGACTGCATTATCTACCAGAACGAGTTCTTTTGGTTCAGGCGCAGCCTCATAAACAAGTCTGCCATTATCACGGTAACGTACAAAGTCGTCTGATGCACCATGGAAAAGCATTAAGGGAGTGCTGATTTTCTTTATTTCCTTTACATTGTCAAACTCTGCAGCTGTAAGCCATTTTGAAGGTATATCCAGGACAAGGCTGCCCTGAGTAAGAGAATTTGCAGAGGCAAAGGGAGATTCAGCAAAAAGGCATAGCGGTTTAAATATTTCAGCTGTTATATAAACAGAACCAACATTGCCGAGGGAATATCCATAAATGCAAAGTGAATCTGCATTAAAATCTTTTCTGGTTTTCAGAAAATCCAAAGCTGCACGGCTATCTGCATAAAGAGCGCTTTCAGTAGAAGATTCCCCCTGACTTTTGCCAAATCCACGGAAGTCGAAGATAAAGACATTAATACCAAGCTGATGAAGAAGCATTACTCTATCCCAGTATTCATCTATATTATGCTTATTCCCGTGATAATAAAGCATTGTAATTCCGGGGCGTTTTCCGTTTGATGCTATCCAATATCCGTAAAGTGTATTACCTTCACTGTTAAAAGTAACCTGCTTAAGAAGTGAGTCGGGAATATTATTTCCAGGCAGCCTGTATTCGTTTAATTTTTCAGGATTAAAAAGATAGCTGTCAAGCTCACATGATGAAAATCCAAAGGCAGCAATTAAGAGTAGAACGGTGGAAATTATCTTTTTCATTTTCTTTTAGAAGCTCCTAGAGATAGAAAACATAGCGGAGACTGCACCATAGCCTCCGGGAGAAATATACCCGGCAGCAAGCTGGTTACCCTGGACGTTAGCTCCATGCCATTTAAGCTCTGCCTGTAAACTGGTTTGTTTTCCCAGTCTGAAGCTATAGCCTGCAAAAGGTGATATAATTGTATTTGGAGTCTCATTGTCGTAATCTGGTCTGGCAAGGGGCATTATAAAATCAAAACCTGTATAGATCAGTCCATTTCCAAGGTCCCAAGCGGCAGAACTTGATAAGATAGGATAAACTTTGAAGTTTGTCTGAACATCTGTTTTAAGGCTAGAAAGAATCATTACACGGGGCTGAATTCCCCAGGAAGGAATCAGTTTATTATTGATCACCGGAAACCATGTGGCGCCTAAATCCAGGCCTGCAACCTTAAAGAAAAGAGAGGTAAGGTGGACTGTAGCATCGCAATTCAGATTATCGCTTAATCCATAATCTGCACCCAAAGTAAGATATGGTGTAGGTATTTTCAGGTCCGATACAGAGATAAAAGGTCCTCCTGCGCCGAGGTTGGCTTTAAGATTTCCCTTACCTACCGGGAAGAGGTTTGAATGAGCTGCGCAGCCGCCAAGGCAGAGCAGGGAAAGTAATAAGATAATAATGCAATATGATTTCATAATATTCCTTTTTTAGGCTAAACGACCTGAAAAGCAAAGATTTAATAAATGCTTATTGCAGGTTGTCTTTCTTTCCGGTGCTCCTTTATATTTCTAATAATTAAAGCGGCAGAAAATACTGCAATTAAGTTAAATAAAGGAATGATAACTAATGCCGGTCCTGCGCTGACTCCAACTAAGCTCATTCCGATTACCTTTGATGTCAGAGCCGTCATTAAAAGAGAAAGGAACACAATATAAACAGGCGTAAGCAGGTATCCATACCTGTTCTGACGAATTATGAGCAATCCGGAAAGAAATGAAGCCGGGAGCAATATTGCCAGGTCAAGACCCTGAACAATAAGAGTCGTATAGTGACTTAAGGCCAGAGGATAAATGCTTTTATCCAGCAGTGGAGGGACAACAACTCCGAGCCACATAAATGCAATTGCAATTGAACAAAATATAAGAAATCCTCCGGTAAATTTTTCAGGACCCCGGTAGCTAAAGAATGAGCTTAGATCATCGAGGTCAAATGAAGTGATCATAATAAGAAAAGCATAAAAGCTTAATGAAGTAAGCGCTACATAAACAAGAAACAACTCATTATACATGCCCATACACATATAGAACAAATATGTTACCAGGAAATATCCGAGTGTTCCTGAGAATATATATTTCCATCTTAGAGAGCCTTTAATGGAAAAGAAAAAAGATATAATAAGCAATGGTATAGCGGCAAATAAAGTAATATAATCCTGGGCGATGCCCTGGATTGCAACGTCAGATGACATATGCTGGTAAACTCCCCTGCCGTAAATTGTTATGGTATGTTTCCGTATTGACTCATATTTATATTCTCCAGGGCCATAGGCGGAGAGTATGCCGGTCAATGCTGCAATTGCGGCCAGAACAGAGATGAAAAAAACCATAGCAGCAAGTGTCTTTTTTAACTTCATTTTATTTATCCAGAAAGGTTTATTAAGATAGATAAGTAACAGAAAAATTATTCTTAACAGAAAAATTATTTTCCGCAAACTTAATAAAATTTCCTCAAAACTGTCATCTTTCCGGATGAAGCATTTATAGATTAATTTTGACGAGTATAGAATCAGACTATCGTTTTAGGGAAACTATGGTTTACATGAGCTACCGTTTTTGCGGAGCTATTGTTTTTGCGGAGCTATTGTTTTTGCGGAACGAACGTTTTAAGGACTTATTGTCTCTGGCGGCTTCGTCCGAATAGAACATATTTGCCGTCGAAGGAAAGCTTAGGCTGACCTATTGAGACATACTTATCATTTTCAGAATAAACAAGTTTTCTACCAGAGCCATCCGGGTTTATCATATAAATGCTGCCTGATTTAACATAAAGTATTTTACTCTGGTCAGGGGAAAATGAGAAATTATACCCTGCATCAAGAACAGTTGTCTTAAAGTTGTCTGTCAGGTCAATTATTTTTATAGTATCCTCGGGTCCTGTTTGTCCGATTCCGATCAAAACTCTGCTGCCGCCGGAGATGTACAGATAGTCATAGAAGACAGGCAGTCTATCAGATTTAAATAAGACAGTATCTTTAAGGCTTACTATAGAATAGAGAGCCAGAGAATTCAAGTAATTTTCAGTTCTTTTATTCTGCTGAAGATAAATTATCTGGTTATCCTCAAAAATAAAAGAAGGGCTTAAATTTCGTATAAGTTCATTTTCTTTCTTCAGGATCTGCATAGTATTTCCTGATGTATCAGTCATTTCTATATCATAATTGCTTTGATAGACTATTCTGTAGTTATCACCAGAAAAAACAGTGTGTCTGATTGATTTTCCGTAAGAGAGTAAAATCTGACGGATCTTTTTAGTAGGCAAATCCATAAGGTAAATACCATCCTGGGCAGGCATGACAATCTTTTTATTATCAGGTGAGAATGAGAAGTCTTTTATTATGCGGCTGCTATAGAGAACAGGGATAGTTCCGGTTCCGTCGATATTTACCATGTAGAGGCCGTTTAACTCAGTTTTTCCGCCAGAGAAAAGTATCTTATTGGAATCGGGGAGGAAAGTAGCTGAATATCCGCCTTCGGCAATCACCCTGAAATCAGATCCGTCAGTACTTACGACGCACAGTTCCTGAGCAGGCATCAGCGGATCAACGCCCGACTCATTTGTGCATGAACTGAAGAAAAAAAGTGTTATAGCTGCTAAAAATAAAATCCAGGTATAAAAGTTATACTTCATAATTATTTATTACAAAAATGACAAATGATTAAACGGCTAAAATAAAATTATAGTAATAAATAATTATTACTTCTATTAAAAAATATTACTATTACTGCATCGAAGCAACCTTTGCAATCTGCATGCGTGTTCTGAGAGCAAGTTTTCTTAATATATTATGTATGTGGCTTTTAATTGTAAAAGATGAAAGATGGAGCCGTTGTGCAATCTCTTTATTTGTCAGACCCTCTGCTACTAAGTGTATCACTTCTTTTTCACGCAATGTAAGATTTACATGGGTACTATACTCAGGCGGATCACTGCCATTGCTGCGGTATTCAATAATCTGGGCGAAAAGTATATTTGCAAGAGCCGAGGGCAAAACCTTTTCTCCATGGAAAACTATTCTGAGGGTTGAAATGAATTCATCAACAGCAGCATCTTTTAAAATAAATCCAGAAACCCCCGAGCTTACCAGATGAAAAATATCTTCCTGTTTTGGAACAAGGTTCATAATAATTATTTTCGAATCAGGCATAGCCGCCTTGACTGACTTAACTGTTTCCAAGCCTTTCTGATTACACTGGCCAAGCTCCAATAATATGATAAACGGCTTATTGCATAGAGTATTAGCCGGAATTTTCTCAATACTCTCACAAGAAGCCAGCAACACAAAATCCTTCTCTTTTTCGATCATGGTCTTGATGCTTTCCCGGAGCAGCCGGTTATCTTCAATGATCAATACCGGAATCTTTTTCATAAAAGGACCTATGCTTTTTATTGTACATTCTTTAATATTTCTGCAGGATCATCATAATTCAGTCTGAAGTTACTATAATAGGGAATACATAGCAAGATATAAGGAAATCCTAATATAGTTTTAAGTTATAACTGAAATATTTAAACAAAAAAATCCCACATGGTAATGGATGTGGGATTTTTATAAAGTCTTAAGCAAATCAAATATCCTATTTAACCTGTGCAGCACTAAAGTAATTTTCGTCTGTCAGTTTAGTAATAGCCATACATATATTTCTAATAACCGGATTTGTTGTATTTTTCCCGGTGTGGAAAATTGCCGCGTCTCCAACGTTCGAATGGAGCAAATCCAAAGTGACGATTGCAAGGATTCTGGCTTCAGGTTCGGCACTTTCATTTTGTATTAGTTTTACCAGCGGCTTTATTAAGGCATCAAACGGATCTTCAGGAAAAAGCTGTTCAAGCTCACGGATGGTTTGAATAGCAGAGAGCTGAAGGTTGGACTCCTTGTTTTCCAGTGCCCTGATCATCATTTCAACTGAAGAATTAAAATGTGCCTTCATAAACTTTGTGACGTTATGCTGTTTTTGAAAACGTGTTTGTGAATACTGAGCAGAAACAGTTGTAAATGCAAGAGCAGTGACTAATAATATTAAAATGTGTATACGTTTCATTGTAGTAACCTTTCAAAAATAATTTTATATAATAAATTTTGGCCTATGATTACCTGAAGTAGAAGAAATTGCGGCCAGAGGTAGCATTACCTTTGGTTGAGCCGAAATTTCATAATATGATTCAGGTTGTTTACCTTATGCAGAGATATCATACCATCAATTACTTATATATACAATAGTCCGGGAGTATGGGAAATGGACATATATGCAATAGTCCGGTAGCATTAAAGGCGGGATTAATACCAGGTGAAAACCTTCTAAAAAGAATGGTTTAGGGGATTTTTTCACATAAAGATTTTAGGTGGTAAAAAATCAATAATTTGACATTGGCAGTTTGAAGAAGTTGCTAAGGACAAGTGAGGCTGCTCCGACAGCAACTGAAAACTGCTGATTTTTGCCTGCAACAATTTTAAGAGAATTACTGGTAACGGCGAGTACATTCATTTGTATTGCATTTTCGATAGGTTTAATAATAATATCGCCAAGTTCGGCTATTGTGCCTGTTATAATTAACGTGTCCGGGTTAAGCAGGGCAACTGACGGGGCAATAATTTCACCGACTTTGCGGCCGAACATAGAGAATAAAAGCAGTGCTATTTCATCGCCTTCTCTGGCTATGTCGATGAGTTTGTTTATATCCAAGTCTTCCGGACCCGAGATAAAATCCTTAAGTATTTTTCCTTCCGGAAATCTTGGTCTCACGATGTCAATTAACTGGCGGAGGTTAGGCATATGCGGGTATAGTTCACCGGCGCTGAAAGAGGCACCGCGGTACACGTTTCCTTCGAGAATAATTCCAATGCCGAGTCCTGCTACGTTTGTATCAAGTTCTATAAGCACGACCAAAAAATTATTCTTATATTTTCCCTCTCCGGTCCATTTTTCACCAATAGCCGCAGCGTTTGCATTATTTTCAATTACAATAGGGAAAGAAAATTTATGCTTTAACTGGTCGAGAAGCTGCAGGTTGAGGTTAAAAAGAATTCCGGACATAACAACAATACCTCTTAAGTAATCTACAATGCCAGTAAAGGCTATGCAGCAGCCTAGAATTTTCCCCTGATCTATATCTGCATCAGAAATTATGCTATTAATGACATAGATAATACTTTCTACCAGTTCGTCCAGAGTGCTGGCGACGCGCACCTTATAGATTTTCTTTTTTACATCCTCTCCTGCAAGATCAAGTATAACAGCTGTCATTTCGCCGATTTCAACATCAATTCCAATAGCATAATAAGCATCATTATTTAAGTTCCAGAGTGAAGGGCGTACTCCGCCTTTATCAGTTGCTTCTCCTTTCCCCTGGCTTACGATCAGAGATTTACTACTAAGTTCTTTAAGAATGCTGAATATAGTGGATTTATTAAGGTTTGTAATTCTTATGAGTTCAGAGCTTGAGACAGTGCCATTTTCCCTTATAACATTCAAAGCAAGTTTTTCATGATAGTCCTTTACGGCAGCAGGGTCCAGAGTAAGATGTTTTCTGTTTTTCATTTTTCTAATTACCGGAATTATTGCTTATCTGATAGAATAATGGCCAATGTATTTGCAAAACTAAATAAAAAATAAACAATAAGACAACTAAATTTCTCAAAATGCCAAAAAAGCTATTATGAGGGGAAATAGGCGCAATAAGTAGGTTGCACAGACCAACTTAATAAAATATTTATTATTAGAAAACGATAAAAAAAATTAAAAAGTGATAAATTGGGCAAAAAATAGAGTATTATCAATTATTTTTAACTTTTCACTTGACAACGATAAAATAATAATTTAGTTTTTCAATGTAAGTTAGTTTGTTTGAAAGACAAACTAAGAAAGTTTCGTGATTTTTGGATGCATAACGATGAATGACGAAAGTTTTATAACAGCTAATGCAAAAGTTGTCCGCAGCATCAACCGGGCAATGATACTAAACATAATCCGCACAAAGCAACCTATACCAAGAACCGAAATTGCAAGGATAACGGGGCTGAATAAAAGCACTGTTTCAAGCATTGTCAACGACCTGCTTCAGGATGAATTCATTTTTGAACAGCAGAGGAATGATCAGAACATAGGGCGCAGTCCGGTTAATTTATTTCTGAGAAAGAACAGATATCTAGCAGGAGCAATAAAAATTGACATATCTCTAACGACACTTGCAATTGTTGATATTGACGGCAGCATAATAGACAGCACAGTATTTCAGACAGAGGCAGAGGATCCAGGGAGATATATACAGCGTTGCGTACAAGAACTGAAACATCTGTGTTTGATAAAAGAAATCAGGCAGCTTGAAGGTCTTGGGGTAAGTGTTGCAGGAATTGTGGATCCAAGAGGTTTAACAGTCAGCTATGCTCCTAATCTTGGCTGGGAAAATTTCAATATAGGCAAAGTGATAAAAGAAAGCTGGCCGGATTTAAAAATTCTGGTCATAGGAAATGATGCAAAGTCATCAGCATTAGCAGAGCTATGGTTTGGGAGCTACGGAATAAATCTTTCAAGTTTTGTTTTCGTCTCAGTCGGATCAGGAATAGGTTCGGGAATTGTTGTTGACAACAGGTTAATTGACGGCGAGTCACAGGCCTCAGGTGAATTTGGTCATATAACAATTATTGAAGGCGGGGAACTCTGCAGCTGCGGGAACAATGGGTGCTGGGAAAGATATGCCTCGGATAATGCAACAATAAAACGGTATATAGAAAAGCAGCAGGAAGAAAATAAAGAAACCGGCAGAGGAGAGGTATCCATTAGTGCAATAACTGAACTTGCAAATGAAGATGATCAAATTGCAATTGATGTGCTCAACGAAACAGGTTACTACCTGGGTCTGGGAATTACCAATATTATCCGTTCGCTTGATCCACAGGCTATCATTCTTAGCGGCAAAGTAACAGATGCCTGGCAAATAATTTATCCTGAAATAAGCAAAGTAGTAAAAGAAAGAGCGTTTTTCGGAAGGGAGAGAAGTATTCTGATACTGCGTTCATCACTTGGTGAGCAATCAGGGCTTCTGGGAGCAGCAACAATGGTCATTAAGGAGATTTTTGATTCATACAGGATAACAGCTGAGTAAGTAAATAAAAGCAGTTTAAGTCAATACAAAGAGGATAAAATGCGCAGAATTAATTTATTTGAAAAGCTTTTACTTGTTACTATTTCACTACTGACTATAAGTGCTTCGGCTGCGGCAATGAATGTTGAAGGCACAGTAAAGGACACGCAGACAGGTGAGCCATTATTTGGTGCTAATATAATTCTCTTAGGCACAAGTAAAGGGGCAACTACAGATGTCAACGGGAAATATGTAATAAGAAATGTAACAGCAGGCTCTTATACAATCCGTGCATCTTTTATAGGTTATATTGAATTACGAGAGGACGTGAGAGTTAAAGAGGGTGAAAATATTGAGAGAAATTTTTCACTTGAGCCTGTAAGTGTTCAGGGACAGGAAATAGTTGTAACAGGGCAGGCTTTAGGGCAGAAGCAGGCTATAAATCAGCAATTATCTGCAAACAACATTCTGAATGCTGTTTCGTCGGCAAGAATTCAGGAATTGCCTGATGCAAATGCTGCAGAATCAATTGCAAGGCTTCCGGGAATATCTGTGCTGCGCAGCGGGGGGGAAGGGAACCAGGTAATTGTAAGGGGTCTAGCGCCAAAATACAACACGATCACGATCGATGGTGTTCAGATGTCAACTTCAAGTCCGAATGACAGAAGTGCGGATCTGAGCATGATATCATCAAATATGCTTGAGGGGATTCAGGTATCAAAGACAGTAACAGCGGAGATGGATGCCGATGTATTCGGCGGTACAGTTAACTTTGAGTTAAGAGAGGCAAAGTCAGGTCAGTTCGGACGGCCCATAGTAAGTCTACTTTCGCAGGGGGGATATAACAACCTGGATAATGCATATAACAAATACAATAACTACAAATATGTAGGTGGTATTGAAAGCAGGTTTATGGATGATCTGCTTGGTGTTTTTGCGCAGGTAGATGTTGAAAGGAAAAACCTTACGTCAAATGAGCTGGGAGCGTCATATACCTTCAATCAGAAAGACCCGCAGAGTAAAACAGATTACTGGACGACAGGACTCACACTTTCGAACATACCAAGAGACAGGCAAAGGATAAACGGAGCATTGGTAGTGGACTATGCAGTTCCGGAAGGTAAGTTCAAGCTGACAAATTTTGTAAGTTCAGGCAATACTGACGTACGCAGCCGGCAGGAAAATTTTGATATACTAAATACAAGATACAATTATACATTAGGTTATTCTTACAGCAAGCTTAGCATACTATCGAACTCACTTGATTACAAGCAGTCACTTCCGGTATTTAATCTACGCACAAAACTTTCGCATACATATTCTGAAACAAAGAGTCCAAATGACTGGTCAGTGACCTTCATGCAGAAAGATGCGACAGGGCTAAATCAGTTTATCAGTGCCCCGAACATAAATCCGCAGGATATTCAAAGAGGTGCAACGTCAAGCCTTGGAACTACATACCTAAGAAGCATTCAGACGACAGACGGATTTTCAAGGGAAAGAGCTTTAGCAGCAGCAATTGACCTTGACCGGGATATTAATATAACAGATCTGATAACTGCAAATTTAAGAATAGGAGGAAAATACCGGCATCAGACAAGATCATATGATTTCAATCTGATTGGGCAAGGCGGCGGATCATTTGTTGACCTTAGCGCTGTTCCAATTACATCATTAATATTTAAGAATTTCGGACTTCCGCAAAGTGTAAATCCAAATGAAGTTCCAATGACAAGTTTTGCTGATGCAAATTACAACTATGGGAAATTTCTGAATGGGGATTATCAGATGGGTGCTCCGCTTGATTTTGCAAAGATTTCAGAGATTGTTGAGCTGGTAAAGAAGAATGCATATCTGAACGTACCTGCATATGCTCCTGATGATTATAACTCAACAAGCTTTGATTATTCAGGCTACGAAGACAGGTCGGCATTTTATCTTATGTCAATAATAAACTTAGGTCCTGAGATTACGCTTATTCCAGGAGTAAGATATGAGCACCTAAAGACAAACTATACAGCTGCCCAGGGGCAGGTAAATACAATGGCTACGGTTTTATATCCGCATATAGATACGACAGTAGTACAAAAACATGAAAACTGGCTTCCGAGCGTATCGTTAAGATATAAGCCATTTTCATGGTTTGACATACGTTTATCATATTCACAGACGTTAGCATATCCTGACTACAATGCAATTATTCCCCGGATATCAGTAAACGGAAACAATATTGATTATAACAACAACAGATTAAAACCATCACACTCGACAAATTATGATGTATACCTATCGTTTTACGAAAATGCAATAGGGTTATTTACAATAGGAGCTTTCACAAAGCAGATTGATGATCTGATATTTGAAAACAGAACACATGTTACCGGTGCAGCAGCAGCGCAGTATGGTCCGCCGGAAAGAATATGGAAACCTGCAGGTGCAAATCAGACTTATTTTATTGACACCTATATAAATAGTCCATTCAGGATAGACAATTACGGAATGGAGCTTGACTGGCAGACGCACTTTTGGTATTTGCCTGGGCCGTTATCAGGTTTAGTCTTTAATATCAACTACACGCATATATTTTCGGAAGCCACTTATCCATATCTGCTTCAGATAAAACAGGGCCGAGTAATAAGCTACATAGATACATCTTACACAGAACGTCTCTTAGATCAGCCAAACGACATACTGAACATGTCATTAGGATTTGACTACGGAGGTTTTTCAGCCAGAGTATCAATGCTTTATCAGACGCATATCTTTACTGCAACTGATCTTTATCCACAGTTAAGAACCAATACCTCTGCATACAGAAGATGGGATCTTGCAGTAAAGCAGGATCTTCCGTGGTTTGGTCTGCAGATATTTGGTGACCTGAATAATATTAACGGTGCAACTGATATAAGTGTAATTCAGGGAGGCGGAGGTGTGCCGCGTTCGCAGCAGGATTATGGCATGACGGCTGATATAGGGTTACGCCTTAAGCTTTAGTATATAAAACAAAATTCATGTTCTTCAAAAAAACTAGTTATTGATTGTACCGAATATTCATTAACAGACTTTATGTTCTTAAATCCCATAGTTCTTTAATTCCTGAGTTCTTTAATAAACTTTTTGTTCTAGGCAGTTAGTCTTTGTTCTTAATTGTTAGTGCAGTTTTTAAGCTTTAGTCCTCAAGTTTAGTTCAAATTAACTATAAACTCAAAATGAAAGGGGTACTTTTATGAAAGCATTAATGACTACTTTATTGGGAATTCTTCTGGTACTATCATTCGGAATAACGAGCCAGACATATGCAGCAAATGATACGCTTGTTATTTATGCAAATTCCGCAAAGACGCTAGATCAGATAATCAGTGCAGATGTAACAGGCGGAGTACAGGCACACAAAGTCTACAAGCTGGTTTCTACAGATACGACTTATATTTTCGGTGCTGCAATAACAGCAACTTCAGATATCAAAATAATCGGAAAGCTTGGTGCAAACAACAGGCCACCCTGCATCCAGCCCGATGTACTTCCTGACGGCACAGTCCCGGCAACTTTTCTTATACTGAATGCAAAAGGAATCAAAGCACATCTTGAGAACCTATATATTATAGGGCAATCAATTGCAGGTTCTGTCAATTCGCCAAATGCTATTGGAATTGTAGTAAAAGAGGATAATGTAAGGCTATATGTTAACAACTGTGTATTTGAGCAATGGGATCAGTTTGCAATTCAGTACACAGGAAATATGGATAAGATATTTATCTACAATACCAAGTTCAGGAACATGGTTAACAGTGCAGGCCAGTGGTATGTTGGAGAGGCAGTACATAACTCAGGCGGAAATGCAACAGATTCATTAGTAATGAGATACAACACGATTTTCTGTGTAAATGCATATGCAGCATGCCCTGTAACAGGTAAGATCTGCAACTATTTTGAATTTATTCATAATAGTGTAGTTTGGATGTTTAAGAATCCATTTTTCATATTTAATGTTACCGATGCAAAAATAAACGATAACCTGTTTTATGCAGCATGGTCAGGCGGAATCAGCAAGCAGGAATATCCATGGTGGGATCAGCTACGTTCACCTGAATATGGATCAATAATTGATCTTGATACGTTAAATCTGGCAATTGCTAAAATTTTTACACCACAGGACTCTACAAACCCGAATGTCAGAATGCTGGCTGAAGCAAAAAGAAAAGTTGAAGTAAAGAACAACAATTACTTCTGGCCAAAAAGACTGACAGACTTTGTAAAGACCTGGAATGATACAGCTCATGTTGATTCAGTTATTACAGTTACATGGATGAATCAGAGAACTTCAAATATGTTCACAAACAAAACCGTATGGCCGGGGTTTACAGAATCAGGTACAAAGAATGTTGATCCGGGATTCGGTTCATCAATAGACAAGTTAATGGATGAAAATGCAGGCAATGGAGTAGGCTTCCTGAAATATTTCAGAGCAGTAAGGACCGGAACAGTATCAACTGAAGTCTGGGGATACAAACTTCAGACTGTAAGCGGTACAAACTGGGTTCCTGAATGGCCGCTGCCGGAGGCTAAGGATCTAAGGTATACAAACACTGCACTGCTTGGCGGTGGTACAGACGGATTACCTGTAGGTGATCCGAACTGGTTCGGAATGCCAGTTGGAGTTAAAGATGAGCAGGTTAGTAAAGTTCCATTCAGCTTTACATTATATGAAACTTATCCGAATCCGTTTAACCCTTCGACCAATATCAAATTTGATCTTCCTGAAAATGGGAATGTAAGCCTAAAGATCTATGATATGCAGGGAAGGCTGGTTCAGACAGTATTGGATAATGTCTATAAGGCAGGCGGAACATATGAATACAAAGTCAATATGAATAAGCTCTCAAGCGGAATCTATCTCTACACACTGCAGCAGAATGGCAGATTACAGACAAAGAAAATGGCACTACTTAAATAAACGGACAATCATAACACTCCTTTGCGGGCTGTATTAATATAATACAGCCCATTCTATAGAAGAAGAGTTAAAACAATTTAACAAAGTAATCAGATGAATAATATGACGGGTAAAAAAAACAATCCTGCATTCTGGGTTACAACGCTTTATTTTGCCGAAGGGCTGCCTTTTGTTGCAGTAGCCACAGTATCAGTGCTGATGTATAAGAACATGGGACTATCTGATTCTCAGATAGCATTTTTTACAACACTTATAGCATGGCCATGGACGTTAAAACCATTATGGAGTCCATTGCTTGAAATGTTTAAGACAAAAAAATATTTTGTAGTTGCAACGCAGTTTATAGGCGGTGTGGCCTTTGGGCTGCTTGCGCTGAGTCTGCCGCTTGAAGGATTTTTTAAATATTCACTTACCATACTCGCAATAATAGCATTTAATTCAGCCACACATGATATTGCAGCAGACGGACTATATATTAACGTTCTGAGCGATAAAGAACAGGCGTCATATATAGGCTGGCAGGGAGCTTTTTATAACATAGCAAAAGTATTCTCACAAGGAGCACTGGTCTATATAGCTGGCCAGCTAGAAGGCAGACTTGGAGTAGTTCACGCGTGGATGGTGGTAATGGGAATATTTGCACTAATACTTGTTAGTCTGAGCATTTATCACTTCAGAATGCTGCCAAGCGGAAAAGCGGCAGCCAGGGTTTCAGGCATATCAGAAGCCTTTTCAATTTTCTGGGATGTTCTTAAAACATTTCTCAGCAAAAAAAACATTTGGTGGGCAATAGCTTTTATCGTTTTTTACAGATTTGCTGAAGGACAGGCAATTAAAATAGTGCCTTTGTTCTTAAGGTCAGCGCGTGAGCATGGGGGACTTGGTCTGAGTACTTCAGAGATAGGAATAATCTATGGGGTTTTCGGTGCTGCAGCCTTTGTACTTGGGTCAATACTAGCCGGATATTTTACGGCTAACCGTGGATTAAGAAAGTCGCTTATGATACTGGCATGCTTCTTTAATATACCATTTGCAGTTTATGCCTTTCTTGCAATTACAACTCCGACAAGTTTTTTTGTAATAAGTCTGGCCGTAGTATTTGAGTATTTCGGTTACGGGTTTGGGTTTGTAGGGCTTACACTTTTCATGATGCAGCAGATAGCTCCAGGGAAATATAAAATGGCACATTATGCATTTGCAACTGCACTGATGAATTTGGGCTTTATGATACCATCGATGTTAAGCGGGTTTTTAAGTGATTATCTGGGATATAGAAACTTTTTCATATGGGTTGTAATAGCAACTATACCTTCGTTTTTGGTAACCTGGCTTGTGCCATTTACAGAGCATAAGGATGAAGCCTTTGAAGAGAAACAGTTAGAAGCAAGTAACACTGAAAATTAAAACGCAGCAGACTTAAGCAAAGAAAGCTGAAGTAGAGAAATTTAAATGACACAAAAAATTAGTGTGCGCGAATAAAGGATAGATCAATAAAAAGTACACTAGAAAAAATGATCAGAGTTCAGGCTGTTAAGAAATGCAGCGCTAAACATACAGAGGAGAATTTCAGATGAAGTATGGCTTTTTTGATGATGCAAACAGGGAATATGTTATCGAACGTCCAGATGTTCCTGTTTCATGGACAAATTATCTTGGAGTAAAAGACTTATGCACGGTTATCTCTCACAATGCAGGCGGATATTCTTTTTATAAATCGACAGAGCATCACAGAATAACGCGTTTCCGCCAGAACGGTATTCCATTAGACCGTCCCGGGCATTATGTTTATTTACGGGATGATGAGACTGGTGAATACTGGTCGATATCATGGCAGCCGGTGGGAAAAGATTTTACAAAGGCAAAATACATATGCAGGCATGGACTTTCCTATTCAAAATTCCAATGTGACTATAAAGATATAGAGGCCGAACAGCTTTTATTTATTCCGGTAGAAGAGGATGTTGAGCTATGGGATGTAAAGATAAGGAACAATGGAGAAAAAGAGAGGAAGCTTAGTGTATTTTCTTATGTGGAATTCTCTTTTCATCATGTGGAGATTGACAACCAGAACCTGCAGATGAGTCTATATGCAAGCGGCTCAAACTATAAAGACGGCATAATTGAATATGATTTCTTCTATGAGCCATGGACATATCACTTTTTTGCATCAGATTTTGAGCCTGATAGTTATGATTGCGTCAGGGACAAGTTTATCGGGAGCTATCATAGTGAAACAAATCCAATGGCAGTAGAAAAAGGAGAATGCAGCAATTCAACTGAACTGGGGGGTAATCATTGTGCATCGCTGCATAAAAAAATTACACTTAAAGCTGGTGAGTCAGCAAGGCTTATTTTCATGCTGGGAGTAGGTTCAAGGGAAGAGAAGGGGTATTCAATAAAAAAGAAGTATTCAGATACAAAAAATGTTGACAATGCATTTTTAGAATTAAGGGAATACTGGGATAAAAAACTAACGGTATTTCAATGTCTTACGCCTCATCAGGGATTAAATACGATGACGAACATCTGGACGCTTTACCAGGCCGAGGTGTGTGTAATATGGTCAAGGTTTGCATCGTTTATTGAAGTAGGGGGTCGTGTAGGTCTAGGCTACAGAGATACATCACAGGATATAATGGGGGTAGTGCACACAAATCCTGAGAAGACAAAGCAAAGAATAATACAGCTTCTGCGGGGGCACACGTCAATGGGCTATGGTCTTCACTTATTTGACCCAAATGTATTTGAGCCGGAGGAGGATAAGCTTCCGGGTGTAAAACTTCCGACCGTTGTTCCTACGCCGAGTCCAAAGGATATAATTCACGGATTAAGTGATGTATGTTCTGATGATGCGCTCTGGCTCGTAGCATCAATTTGTGAATGGATAGTTGAGACCGGTGAGGTTGAATTTTTTGATTATGTAATTCCATTTGCCGATGAAGGTGAAGCAACAGTATATGATCACTTAAGGAAAATACTTGATTTCTCTGCAAAATATATTGGGAAAAATGGCATCTGCCAGGGTCTGCGTGCTGACTGGAATGACTGTCTGAATTTAGGCGGCGGCGAGAGTGCAATGGTTTCCTTTATGCATTACTGGGCAATAAATATATTTCTGGAATCAGCCAGAAAGCTTGGACGCACGGCTGATGTCAGGAAATACACAGAGATGGCCGAGAAGGTAAGGCTCGCATGTGAAAGGGAGCTATGGGATGGAGAGTGGTATTTAAGAGGCTTTACAAAGAAGGGAATTAAGATTGGTACACATGAAAGCGAGGAAGGCAAAATATTCCTTAATGCGCAGAGCTGGGCGGTATATTCAGGAGCAGCTGATCACGAAAGGGCAATAAAATCTATGGATGCAGTAGATAAGCATCTTTTTTCAAAATTCGGACTGCACCTTGTTTTGCCTGCATATTCAAAGCCGGATGATGATATAGGTTATATAACGCGTGTTTACAAGGGAATAAAGGAAAACGGTTCAATATTCAGCCATCCAAATCCCTGGGCAGTAATTGCCGAGTGCAGGCTTGGCAGGGGTGAAAGAGCAATGAAGTTCTATGATGCGATATTGCCATTTAACCAGAATGATATTATTGAAGTCCGGGAGTCGGAGCCATATTCATATTGTCAGTTTATCATGGGAAAAGACCATACTGCATTCGGACGTGCAAGGCATCCCTGGCTTACAGGTACAGCCGGATGGTTTTACACTGCCGTTACAAAATACATTCTGGGTATAAGGCCCACATATGAGGGACTTGAAATTGATCCGTGTATTCCAAAAGACTGGGATAGTTTTGAAGTAAGAAGAAAATGGCGCGGTGCGCAATACAATATAAAGGTTAAGAATCCAAATGGAGTTGAAAAGGGAATTAAATGCATTTCACTAAATGGGGTTCCGGTGGGTACAGTTATTCCAATTCAGCCTGAAGGCACTGAAAATGAAATTGAAGTAATAATGGGATAAGGCCCAATGCGATAAAATTCAATGGAATAAAATTCCAATATTATATTAAATTTAAGTTAAATAATTAATCATTAAATTAACTGAGATATAAAATTAACTCAGCAGGCTTAAATGAAAACTTTTAAGGCAGGGCTAATTACACTGGTAATAGCAGTAATGGTGATAAATCTATCAATTCATGCGCAGAAAAAAGAGATAATTGCATATTATCCGGAGTGGGGAGTGAAAGGTCTAAGGTATTATGCAAAGCATATTGAAAAAAGCGGTGCTGCAGAAAAATTAACTACGCTTATATATGCATTCTGCTATCCTGCTCCGGATTCCTCAGGACAAATTGTGCCGATGTTTATGAATTCCTATCAGGCATATCAGCAACCTTATTCAGCAGAGATGAGCATTGATGGTATAGCCGATGATTCTATTAAGCAGGTCTTACGCGGACAATTTAACCAGCTGAGGAAATTAAAAGCAAGGCATCCTAATATTAAGATACTTATTTCGATTGGCGGCTGGACAGGTTCAAATTATTTTTCTGATGCAGCAGTTACGCCCGAAGTAAGAGAGAAGTTTGCAAGTGCTGTAGTAGACAGATACATTCTTGGAAACCTGCCTGTGGAGAATAATGCCGGCGGCACTGGAGCAGCCAGTGGAGTTTTTGATGGTATTGATATCGATTGGGAATATCCTTTAAGAGGCGGTGTTGAAGGTATTCACCATAATGAAAAGGATAATGACAATCTTACAGAACTCTTTGCGCTATTTAGAAAAAAGCTTGATGAAATAAAGCCGGGGCTGCTGTTGACAGCAGCAGTTCCAGCCTCGGAAAATCTTGCAAGGAATTATAATATCAGTAAAGATCAGCAGTATCTTGACTGGTACAATATTATGACATATGATTTCCGCGGATCATGGAGTAAAGCCTCAGGGCATCATTCAAATCTTTTTTCATCTTTCAGTCCGGAGTCGCCCGACGGGATGAAGGAATCCCTTGATTACGCCGTCAGATTTTTCTGTGATACTTTAGGTGTAGAGAGTAAGAAGATAGTAATTGGTGCAGCTTTTTACGGCAGAGGTTGGCAGACCAAGGATTCATTAAATTATGGCTTATATCGTGAAGGAGAAGCCGCTGCGGGAATTTATGAATCAGGATATAATTACTATGCCGATCTTTCAGGGTTTACTAATCAGGGGTATATTTACAACTGGGATAATGCTGCAATGGCCCCGACGCTTTTTAATTCCAGGGATAAGATATTTTGGTCGCTTGATGATGAGAAGTCGGTTGCATTAAAATCCCGTTATGCAGATGCATATAAGTTAAGGGGAGTTATGTTCTGGGAGATCAGCGGAGATGATTCAAGCGGAAGTCTGATAAATGCGATCTACAATGGTGAAATCGCTGAAAAAAAATCTGATAGGATATATTCAGATAAACTTGTTTCGGCGAAAAAAACTTCAGGAAATAAGAGTTCTGATAAAGAATTTTTATTAAAGAAAATCAAAATAACGAGTCCTTCATCTGCGGTCAAACTTCTTAAAGGTTCAAGCGTTGTTATTACAACAGATGCTTCTGAGCAAATGGATAAGATTACAAAAGTTGAATTTTTTGCAGATAATATATCCCTTGGTTTTGATAACAGAAGTCCATACAGCTGGGCATGGTTTAATATTCCAGCAGGCAGGCATACTCTGAAAGTAATTGCAACTGATATTTCAGGAAAGAAAGTAAGTTCAAAATCAGTTATGGTAAAAGTTAAATAGAATTAAATCAGAATAAGTAATAGTGGACCTGTTCTGTTAAATGATAAGGCATTCAGCCTACAAAAGATTTTAACTTCGTGTAAAATTCGTCCGGATTTTCTGTCATCAAACCGTGTCCGCTTTTACTTATCATAAACTTTTCAATAGGTCCAAGTTTTTTCAGTACCGGCATATTGTTATTTTCCTCACCGTAAAAATAACACTTTCTGCAGTTAAGACTTTTGAATTTACATAAGAGTTCACCTGAGTCTGACCATTTAACTAATGAGTCTGCACTTTTATATATTACAAGCGGATCAGTCTTTTCGAAACGAAGCTGATGATGACCATTAAATTCTATTAAATGTTTTTTATATAAGTTATCACAGTATTCAGTAAAGTTAACAGAAATTACTCCACGGCTTAACATTCCGCAGTCTTCGCCAATAAGATTTCCTTCTATATTTGAAAAGGTTTTAACTCGTGAAAGGGTGTCTTCATTCAGGAGCAATGCAATTGCTCCGCCCATGCTATGAGCAGCAATATGAATATTGCAGTTTGGAAAATTTGAAAGCAGCTTATCGATAAGATGTGCCTGGTCTTCCATTTTATATGAAAATCCTTCAGGCTTAGATGAATCCCCGAAGCCTGCAAGGTCAGGCAGTAATAATGATTTACCTGGAAAGTAATCTTTATCCAGCACATTTCTGAATGAATCCCATGAGCAGGCAAGTCCATGAATAAAAAGGAGAAGTTCAGTTGAATCCGGAACATACTTACAGATGATATTTAACCTGCACCGGTCAATATCAAAAGAATATATAGCGTTTCCTGCTTTAAGATCCATTATAAATTATTCCTTAAGTCATTTAATTCGATATTTAATAAGAGAGATAAGAGGATTAAATACACAAAAAGTAAAAATAGTAAAATATTATATAGTCCGGAATGTATTAACCGTCATAAAAGGAAAAGTCCTGGATTTAATTTGGCATAAAAATGAATTAATTGCTAAATTTAGCGCGTCAAAAGTGTATGCAATCATTATAAAAACAGGAGATCCGATAGATGGACTTTAGTTATTTTATT
>JBLNEL010000270.1:0-5434 GCA_050262615.1 Bacillota bacterium | reverse complement strand
TATAACTCGATAAAAAAAGAAACATCAAGAAATGAGTCCTGTGATTTTGTAATTTTGCTCTGCTGCATTTTAATATTTGAAAGCTTATTCAATAACTTAAAAAAATATATATAAGCAAAATTGGAGGTAGTACTTGAAAAAACTTCTGTTCATATTCATTCTTATTTCCTCAGTTTTAGTTAATGCACAGGATTTCAGAAATGCAAAATGGAGAGCTTCTTTAGAAGAAATAAAAAAAAGTGAAACTGCTAAGCTGATTAAGGAAACAGATAGAGTGTTGATGTATTCAGGCAATGTAAACGGTAAGCGCACCTCAATACAGTATTTATTTTCTGATTCGGGATTGTATAAGATCAATGTGAATTTTAATGTTAAGGATAGCCATGATTACTCCAGCATTATCGATAATCATGTTAAGATGATCTCTCAGTTTACAGAAGAATACGGTAGACCAAAACAGAGTTTGGCAAATTGGTTAAGGTTATATGTGGACAGCGACAAAGAAAAGAAAAAACACATAATAACGCATAGGGTAGCCAAGGGAATGAATTCAGAGATGACATGGATTTCCGAAGCATCAAAAGTTGAGCTGAAGCTGGCACTATCTGAAAGAAAAGCACCTGTGCACAGAATCATATTTTCATCTCTTTAGTATGTTGCTAAACATTTTCCTGTAATATTTATTCAAGTCACCGGGCAGAAGGGCTGTATAATTTAACAGCCCTAATTCCCCCTTTTTCCTTATTGAGTATCATGATTACAGGTATTATTATAAGCAGTTTTTCAGCCGGACCGGATAGAATTACATTCCCCTCTTATTCTGTACATTCGATCAGAAATGGATTAACATACCAGGTGATGATAAAAATAAGAATACATCATAATAATTAAGATTTAATCAGATCCGCATTGAGTTGGCATTGAACAGAGATAATTTTCAGAATGTAATTTTTTCTATTTCCATTGTGTTTTTTTTATAATTTTGTAGATCAATATTGCCAAAACCCTTTTACTTCATGTATTTATTCCAAATAAAGAGGTTTTTATCTGATGATTTTAGCAAAATGTTCGTCTTTGTTTTTTCTGTTCATTGTTTTACTATCCAGTTCATCTTCTGCTCAGGACCGTTCGCCAAAGAAGGCAAATATAAAATCAAATATTAAAATAACCGGTGTAATAATTGACAGTCTAACCAATAAGCCTATTGAATTCGGGAATTTTGTTTTATATAAGCAAAAAGATTCTAGTATAGTCTATGGTACAGTTTCTGATAAAGAGGGGAAATTCGCAATAAACAATATTGCTCCAGGAAGTTATTTTGCCAGAGTATCATTTATAGGTTATAAAACAAGAAAACGAGGACTGATAAGTGTCAGTCCCAAGAATTCCGAGATCAATCTGGATACTATAAAGCTGAATTTAAGGACAGTCTCATTAAATGAGATTCAAGTAATATCTGACAAAGATCAGATAAATTATGAAGAAGACAAAATAATCTTAAAGGTAAACAGAGAATCCGGCAACAATGCTTTGGAAATACTGGAGACCTCACCAATGATAAAACTGGATATTGATGGTAATATCAGTCTAATGGGTATGAAGGGCACTCAAATTTTCATCGATGGACTTCCAATGAATTATTTTGGATTTCAAACAGTAGAGGATCTAAAGCTGCTGATGGTAAACGAAATAGATAAATTTGAAATAATGCAGAACCCACCTCTTGAGTATGATGTGACCTCTAATGGCGGAGTTATTAATATTGTAACGAAAAAGACTCAAGTAAATAGTTACAGCGGGCTAGCAGATTTAAATGCTGACACAAAAAATCATTTCCAACCAGTTGGAGCACTTGATTACAGGACAAAATCATTTAATATTCATGGCAGTTACTCTAACATGTATTCCAGATTCAATTCAGTGATTAATGCTTCAAAGAGAGTCGAAATAAATAATAATATCAGTTACATTAATCATTCGGGAGAAACGAAGAATAAGTCCAATTCAAATTTCTTCAGAATATTAGCAGGCTTCAATAAGAACAAAGATTTCCTTAGCCTTCAGGCCAACTACAAAAACTCGTTTACAAATCTAGAAAAAGTAGTTTCCAGCCGTTATTCATCTACCGGTCAAGCAGAAGCCGAGGATCTTTCGAGTGAAAATAATACAAACAACAGACATTATTTTTTTAATTCTTCCCTGGCATATACAAAATCATTTGAAGAAAAAGGAAAGAATATTGTTGCATTATTAGCTTATTCAAATAATTCAATGATAATGAGAAACAACATCCATCAGAAAATTGATTTTACGGATAATACCTTGCCAGACAAGACTTACATTCAGGATAATAGTTCCTGCAACAAGAACAACCTATTTCGCTGGAGTCTTTTTTACAACCAGTCTGTCAGTAAATTATCCAAAATTAAATTAGGATATATCGGCTCTGTGAAGATGCTATCAATGGATAATAATTACAACAATTATGATCCATTTTATCATGGTTTTATTGAGGATTTAAAAAGAAAAGTACTTCAGAAATATTCTGAGACAAAGCATTCATTAAATTTGTCATATAGCGGAGATATCTGGGGTGTGAGATATGGATTAGGGTTTTCTGCTGAAGAAATCATAGTCAGCAGCTATGAAGAAATAATTAACAATGAATATAGTTTTGAATACTCAGGCATAGGATCACAAATAAGTTTAAGTAAAAAATTATTCGGGAATCATAACATAAGTTTTAGTTTCAGGCGCATGGGCAATTACCCGAAAAACAGAGAGCTAAATCCTCACATAGATTATTCTGATTCAACAAATCTTAGTATGGGTAATCCTGAACTTAAGCCATATTACTCCAATTCTTTTCACTTTCAATATGGGATTCCTTTTAAGGATGAGTACTTGCAAATTTATGGATTCTACACAGGTCGTAATAACGTAATAGAGCAAGTATCAACCCAATTAGATTCTAAGACATCATTAACCACATATAGTAATTTGGCTGAATCCTCCTCCTTTGGAACGGGAGCAGCGGGGAGAAAAGCATTTTCAAGCTGGTTTAGCTTAGAGCCCGAAATTGTAATTGCAAAAAGCATTTACAAGGGTTCCAGAATTAACAACCGGAATGTCAATTGGAATTGGGGTATTCGTTCAAATATTAGTTTCAGTAGTTTAAAACTGCAATTTAATTTTCAATATTCATCGCCTGTCATAACAGCTCAGGACAAGTCAAAACCTTTTTATTATACAAATGCTTCGCTAAGAACTACCTTCTTTAATAAACATCTTTCAGTTAAATTAAAGGCTGATGATATTTTTAATACAAAGAATATCAACAAAGATATTTATGGCTCAGGGTTTTATTCAGTAAATAAAATAAGTGAAACAACAAGAGTTTTTGCCATTGATCTATCATATTATTTTCAGGGAATATTAAGTGATAAAACAGATGACTTGAATTCTGATGAATATGATGACGACTTTTAATGTTGTTATTTCTTTTCTTCAGCGAAGTGGTACAGTATTTTTCTGAATAGTTTCAGTTTGTAACATTTTCAAAACCTGAAGAGACGGTTTTAGAATAGTGCTGATTTAAAAAGAAAACATTATGGGCAGTGTTATTGCAGGATACAAATGCCCGTTGAATTGCAGGATTTACGGATGGTTTGTGCCTGAAAGCAGCCATGGATTCCCTTTACTGTCGATCTGCAGGCCAACAATACTTACAGAATTTAATGACTCAACGTTTATTTCCTCAATAGCTCCCTGAGTTATCTTAAAGAGTCTTGACCTGTCGCCTGTTCCGCCGACATAAGTTGAGTGATAGATCCATAAGCGGCCCTGTTTATCGGTGAGTAATTTATTCATTCCTTTGTTTAATTCTGAGAGCACGCTGAACCTTTCAGATGCCATAACAACTTTTCTTTTAAGAACACTGACTGAGAGTTCCTGAAAGGTTGAATTACCAGAAGCATCAGTTAAGAAAAATTTCAGTGTATTATTACCATCATTCAGATATTTTATATCTATTCTGACTTTAAGAATTCCCGGCTCAATATTTGAAATTTTGGTAATGACTGTTCTGTCTACTGCTACAGTAAGTTCCTTCAGTCCAAATCTGTCATCGACAGCGCATTCGACATCAAAAGATGTATCGAATACGAGACCTTTAAGCTCTGATAATATTTGAAGGACCGGTCTTTCCTTTTCAAGCAGTCCCATATACCCTATTGGGTTTTCATATTCGCAGCCTGCCAGAAATATTAAAAGCATTGGAATACAAAGTAAAAACAATTTTTTCATTTCGTACTCCAAAGGTCAATTGAATAGCCGATATAGAAATTAAGAATAATTGTATTGTTAACTATCTGCTTATCCCCTGTTGGTTCAAGTGACAGCAGGTAGGTACCTTTATCATACAAATCGACATAATCTCTTTCGAAACTGCCGAACTCTCCTTTTACTGAGAGTCCCAAGATCAAATTACTTTTATTCAGCTCAGCTCCAATTCCTGCAAGGAAATTAGTTGAATTTTTATACTTATAACGGGCTGACAATCCGTTTGCGCCGGGAATATCATTTTCACCTTTAGTATTCTGGAATGAGAGTCCAATTAAAGCATAGATATTAAAAGCAGGATTATCAGGAAGGTATTTCCCGATATAGATTGCCGGAGTGATCTTAGAAATCTGCAGTTCTTTGCCTAAAATAATATCATTATCTGAATTTTTTGATTCATAGGTGTAATTCTGGTATGCGAGTCCTAATTTATAAACATATCCTTCATCTGAATATCTGAATAATATTTCAGGAGCCAGGTTAAAATTATCCTTATAAAAGTTACTAACTGAAGGCACCTCCCTGATATCCTGGTATTCACGGGGGATATTTGGGTCGGAGTTAGTTTCTGTAGAAAGGGAGAAGTTTGCATTTCCTCCAAGTTTCAGTTCAATGCTCTGAGCATAAGACAAGATACTGGAGAGAAGTAAAATAGCGAAAGCAGTTTTAATCATTTTATAACATTTTTGTTTATAAATTCCCGGAAACTCCGGCGAACCGAATTGTATTAGCGGAGATAACAATAGTAAGGTCATATACCGGTAAACAGGTTTAATTATCGGCTATGAACACAGAAATGTTTAATAAAATTATGAGCGGGTATATTTGAAAAAGTTCGGATATACAGATATTGCGTGCCTTTCAGAAAGAAAGTAAGTATAAGATTCTGTTTAATGCCTCTTCCCTGTCCCCGCGGATATATGTATATATAGTTACGTCCGGAAATTACAGAGCCAGTAAGAAACTGATGCTTTTTAAAATGAGATTCAGGGCAGGTAATCTCTGCCCTGTTCCCTATCTAATGGAGACAGATTCTGAAAGTAATTATCTTAAAATGGTCTTCTTTCAAATAATTAGACGATCAGGACATTCC
>JBLNEL010000269.1:0-3819 GCA_050262615.1 Bacillota bacterium | reverse complement strand
CAACGGACTCCTTACAGGAAGAAAAATAGATCATATTGACCAGCGCATCTTAAATACATCAGCATTAGTAAAGAAACTAGCTGACAAAAAGCGAACCAGCCTGGAAGCAATTGTATTAGCATGGATTTTACGCCACCCGGCTAAAATTCAGCCTGTTATCGGAACAATTAAACCCGAAAGAATTATTGCCTGCTGCCAGGCAAATGATGTGGAGCTAAGCAGAGAGGAATGGTACGATTTGTTTACCGAAGGCCGCGGAGCTATGGTACCATAAATGTAATTCTGCTTACTGTAGGATTATTCTTTTTACAGCCTTATTTTATCCAGATTGATCCTGAATGGATAGAGTAAATAAAACTTTGTACCGTTTTTCGTGAACTCGATTGCAGGAGCAGGAAGTTTAATGTAATTCAGTGTCTGTTTTGCCCAGTCAAGAAAACTTCCTGTTTCTGGAATCATACGCACTAGATTAAAGTCTAAACCAAGAACATATCTTCTTACTGAAAGCTGGTCCGGAGGACCATTAGGATCCGGATTAGCATCTATTGCATCTCCGCCATAGCCTACAGCTACGTTCAGCCATGGAAGCCAGTACTTTTGCTTTTCCTTTGGTAATAAATTGTAAACATCAACTGACCACCAGAAGGTTGAACTGTTATAATCATCAATAAAAGTCCTCGGCCTTGTTATGACTGGTTTGCCTGTCCACTCTGATGGAACAAACTGCCACTTGGGTGTGACTTTCTGCAATGCAGGTATATAATGCTGGGAAAGAAAGAATATTGACCCCAATGCATCAAAATAAAGATCCGATGGACTGAATCCCCAGCTTTTGGCAAATCCATCTTCTGTCTCTACATAACTCTGATATGCAAGGGCTAATGCACTGCCGTATATATTTGCATCATCCCAGTTTATGCCTGAAACGGTTAGTCCCTCTGTAAGCATGTATGACATTATGTAGGCACCAAAGGCATGCCCGGCTTTGTCTACCTGAAGAGCTGAAACCCAATCCTCCTGAAAATGAAAATTCCCCCGGTTGCCGCTCCACCATGCATTCTGCTGATGAAAATGAAGATAAACTAATGTGCCAAGATATAATCCTCCTACAATTGACGCTGGAACCGGACGAAGCTTTGATTTCAGGTTCGGTAGTGATCCGTCAATTGTATAACGCCTGTCTCCTGAATATGTGAACTTCGAAACAGGAAGCGTCAGCTGCTCGGCCGAAGTAAGCAAGTATTGAAGTGAATCACCACCACATTCTGGTGAACTAATATCTGCATATTCAAAAGCATATGAATTAAAACTAAAAATACCTAACAGAATTACTGATAAGACTGTTCTATAGAAAACCTTATTATATTTTTTCATCAGGCTCAATAAACTATTTTTATTAACTAATAACTGCCGAATTTTAATGAAACTACACCCGATATTCCCTTCAAATCATCAGGCGTAAGCCCATAATAATTGTCAAATCCATTGATAAATCTGTAACTTACCCCGGCATTTAAATGCAGCCACTCTAAAAGATTCATCTCAAGATTCAGCTGAGGTTCCCAGACAAGAAGGCTGAAACCATATGGACTTACTCCCTTCGGATTTTCGTGTCTGAACTTGCCGCCCCCTCCTCCCAGAAAGAGTATAAAAGACCCATGCAGATATTTTTCAGACGGGTAAACAACTTCGAATTCCAATCCGCCGCAGTTAAAATCCAAACTGTAACTTCCCGGATTATCAGGGTCTGTATAATTTGGTTTTACATGGTTTGCAAGCGCATAGAATGCTCCACCTATTACATAAGTCTCATTTATTATCCACCCAACCCTTGCTCCAGTAAGTGCGGAATATTGCCCGAGAAGTGAAGTATTCTTTAACACCGGTGCAGCAAAAGCCCCATGAGTCATTTGCTGAGAATTTAAGGTCATAGCCGTAAAGAAAAAAACTATAACTACTTTAATCCAAAATCTGCATGACATCACTTTTATTCTCATCTATCAATTCGAAATTTTTCCAAATTATTTTGATTATTACTTACCGTTATTTCTGACTTCAGTTATTCTGATATGGTCTAATAAGGCTGAATTTTCCGTCCCGTTCATGTTATCATTTATTTCATCAAAATATAATTCTAAATTATGACTGCCGGCTGTTAGTGTAGCACTAACAGGATTACTATATCCCCAGTCCGTCCAGCTGCCATCTCCTCGCTGTGGAAGAATAACGGCACCTGCAAAGTTTCCATCTATTTTCAGATTTCTGATTGCACATTTGTTATCAGTATTAATTGGACCGTTACCATTTGAATAACGGAAATCAATACTGTAACCTCCAGAATTTGGGACAGTAACCGTAAAATTTATTGTCTTATTCTCATCCTTGCTTAATTTTATATAACCATCCCCCGTAAATCCGGAATATTGATTTGCTTTGTATCTGTTTATTGTCTCAGCTTCTATAACTTCTTTATTTGATCGCTTATAAAGGTTAACAGGAGCACTCAGGAAAGATTCGGTCAGATTTCCTGACAAGGCAAGAACCTGATACTGACTAAAAAGCTCACTTGTATTCGGCTTTATTGACAATTCTTTCGTCTCGAAAAGTTTTGTTCCGTTTCTGTATAGTGCAAACCTGTCGGCCCCTTCTGTTTTATCCCATCTTAACAATGAGTCACTGAACTTCAGTTGCGGCGTCTCAGGTGCAATCAGATCGTTTACAAGATTTACGGATGAGTTTTCAAATGTATTATTTGCCATTCTGATTACTATGTTATGCTTACCTTTCATATTACCTGGAATTACAGCATCCTTTACCGTTTTGCCATCGATTGTAACAGATTTTATTCTATTACCATACCCTTCTAAAGTAATATCCAGAATGGAATTCCTGTATTTAAAGTTTGTAAGTGCTCTTTCCCCGTTAAACTCCTCAGGAATAAATGGCTTTAAAATCAGCCGGTTATTTTCGAAATTCATACCATATATCAATCTGTATGTAAGAGCAAGATTTCCAGCCAGACTCCAGAGCTGCCTGTCAGAATTTATCTCAGTCCCCATGTGATCGCCCGTTGAGACAACAATGTTTTCTTTATTAGTTAGGAATAATGCCGCTGCTCTGTAAATTGAGGCCATTGCAAGCTTTACGGAATTTACATTATTTACTTTGGCTGATGCTAAAGCCCAGAAAGATTCAACAAACGGCCATACTGAATTATTGTGATACGGAGGTATATTTGGGATCTGGGGATAAATAGTAGGTATTCCAAAATCCATTATAGGTGTTCGTTCAACTATCTGGTTTTGTTTATGACTCTCTGCAATATCAAATAAAACTGTCAAAGCCTCCCCTAAAGCCTCCGACTTTGGAGATAATGAAAAATATTCCCTTCCGTAAAGATATTGTCCATAATATCCCTTGTCATCTATCCATAAATATTTATTCATCGCCTTTTTTATTCTTTCAGCAATTCTTAAATATTCATCAGATGGCTCTCCAAGAACCCTGGCCATTTGTGCCAGGATATTATAAGCCTGAAAATGAACTGCATTGGTCCCGAGATTTTTTGATAGATATATATCTTTTGGATCCATCCAGGCTGGATATGACTGCTCACGCCAATCTAGAAATGATGACTCCCCATTCATTAGACCTGTTTTCTTATCATAAATGGTGAGAATATCTGACTGATAAGACTTTTTAATTATGCTGTAAATCTGCTTAAGCCACTGTTTATCTCCTGTAACTTTATAGATCTCCCAGGCAGCTAATGCCCAAACCATTCTGTCTGAGGATACCGGCCAGGCTCCTCCTGTTCCT
>JBLNEL010000268.1:0-4392 GCA_050262615.1 Bacillota bacterium | reverse complement strand
CTGCTTCTGTCATGCTGCCGCGTTCGTCAAAAACACTGAAAAATTCCCAGCTGATCCATTGAATGCCTCTCGATGTCTTGAGCCTGTATTCATTCGTAAAACCGAACGGCGGAAGTGTAAGATAGCCTAATGCTATGTTATCCGGAATAAGCTCTTCTTCAAAATGGAAATCCTTGAGACATTTTCCCAGAAGCTCTTCGCGCGGATGGCCTAGAAAATTACATAGCGCATTGTTTACATAAGTGAACTCGGCCTTTAAATTTATCCTGCATACAAAAAGAGTCTTCGACTCAAAAAAACCCCGGTAGAACTTCTCGCTTTTTTCAAGTGCAAACTGCGCTTGCTTTCTCTTCGAAATATCACGCCCTATAGCCTGATATTCACGCACCGATCCGTCTTTGTTGTATATGGTCGTAAATTTCCACTCGTGCCATATCTCAGGCTTGTCACCCCATGGAGCAAATTCTATTTCAAAAGATGGATTTTCCGGACTAAGTCCCTGGAGAATTAAATTGAAATACTTCAGCGGCTTTTCACTCATGAAATCTGTAACCGGTCTGCCGTATACATCAGCCGGGGTCAGATTCTTTAGCCTGCAGACAGGCTCGTTCATAAAGGTGATCTTGAAATTGTCGGGACTGAACCTTATGATATATTCTGTCTGGTTCTCTACTATCGAACGGTACCTGAACTCGCTCTCCTTAAGCTCATTCTGAAGCCTGGTCTTCTCGCTGTTTTCTTTTACAAGCCGGTCGTATGCTTTTTTCAGCTCAAATGTACGCTCAAGTACCTTGCTCTTAAGAAGCTGTCTGGATCTTACAAGTTCCTGCAGTACCAGATTATGGTGTATGGCGTGAAATAAAAACCGGCTTGTTGTAGTAAATACGTATATATCCTCTTCACTCCAGAATCTGCATCTTTTGCAGCAGATAAATGATACAAATCCCTTTTTGCCTGTGCGTGTGGCAACAAGCACACTTACCTGCGACTTATGCCCCAGCTGCTTTGCTAGCCTGACCCCGGCAGAAGCTTCCGGCGGAAGTGTATTGTAATCATTTATTACAATTATTCCCTCGTTAAAAAGAGTTTCTGTCCACCAGCTGAACTGAAGCGGATCCAGGTTTTCAACCCTGCTGCCTGATGGAATTATTCCTTCAGCGCACCATTCATGGGACTGATATATATATGGCTCGGTGTCACTAAGCTGTACAACAGAAATTTTGCTGATATTGGAAAATTTCCCGATCCTTTCAAGCGCCTGAGAAATAACATCAGCACCGCTGTCGCTATTGTTAAAGGCAAGCTCTGTGAGCATCCTCATCTCTTCACCGATGCTCCTTCTGCTTAAATACTTTTGGCGGGCTTTGGAGAAATGAGTTATATCTGTGCAGAAACCCTCTGCATGTGATGTGCCGGGAATCATTTTGATCGACAAGCTTACATGAACGGGCGGATGAAGGTAAAACGTAACCTCCCTGTTTTCGATAACGCCCTTACTTTTAAGTTCGCCCTGGAACTGGGCAAATACACTTTCTCCGGTAAGCTCAGTCAATGAGACATCCCCCATTTCTGCAAAATGGCTGAAGCTTTCGGCACCTTCACCCGGCAGGTGTATTAAACGGCGGAATTTCCCGTTTGAAGAAATAATTTCCCCATTGCACGTATCCATTCTGAATACAGGGAGCAGCTCTGTAATTACCGTAATAGTATTCCCCTCTGTCATCTCAAAAATGATTTGCACAAAAAAGTTTTTACTTTACTATATAGATAGCACAAAAAAGCCCCTTATGGGAAAACCCGGCAAAAAAATTTTTTCCACCTCCCCCCTGCCATAAAGAAGTTGAAGGCCCTCTCTCTAATACTTTAATAATGAATATGGTAAATGAAATAGAATTAATACCACTTTATAGCGGCAAAAAAATTGGTAAGAATAAATACCAGGGAATGCTTTTGGAATGAAATTGTAAAACTAAATATGAGATGATACTTTCACACTATACTATCATATTATACTGCTGGAATGAAACTGGAAATGAACGTGAGATGACATTACAGGCAATACTTTCATATCATATTTTCATTGAACAAATAAATTAACTAAATGAACAGATTACCAAAAATGGACAAATAAATTAAATGAACATATAACTAAAGGGTATACTTCTGGGATGAAATGGAAAAAAGAACGCGCGGTAACTATACAAAAAATCCCGCTTTGAGTGCGGGATTATTATTGCTGCCTCGCCAGGGCTCGAACCTGGAGACTTCTGATCCAGAGTCAGACGTGTTGCCAATTACACCACGAGGCAATCAAAATTAAGTATTCAAATATACAAAAAGTCAGATATTATTCAAATTCAAAAGTAAAAAACTTTTAAATTAAAGCCCTTTAAAAATAAAAAACTGGAGAAGGTAATTAAACCTTTACTCCAGCATAATTTTATCTACTTTAATAATTACTTTTTCACCGGATAACAAACAGGTCTTATCATCCGGAAAATAATGAAACATCAATATGTTTTTATATTTCGGAATTTAACCATCTACTTCCTCCTGCACTGGTGAGAGATAGTAATATAGAGCACAAATAAAATGAACGAAAATTAACCTAACAAACACGAAGAACTAATTAACTAAATGAACACATTAACTCAATGAACAAATAAATTAATTAAATGAACACACAAATTAAGTGAACACATAAATTAAATGAACATTACTAACAAAGAACCACGGTGCAATCTCTTACACCGCCAGACGATCGATCATCTAATAGCAATTTATAAAACCCTTCACTCACTGTCAAGTAGTAAATAAAGTCCATCCTGCCGGAGGAGGTAGTCCAAAGTCCAAAGTCCGCCTTGTCCCCCGTCCCTCGTCTCCTGTCCCCAGTCCCTCGTCCCCTGTCCTTATTCCCCCGTCTCCTGTCCCCCGTCCCCCGTCCCCCGTCCCTAGTCTCCCTTCCCCAGTCCTTCTCCCCCCGTCTCCTGTCCCCCGTCCCTAGTCTCCTGTCCCCCGTCCTTCTTCCCCCGTCCTTGCCCTTCGACTATGGACTATGGACTTTGGACTTTGGACTTATTTAATTATATTGACGGGAAAAACATCAAACCTTATGCTTAAATTCTTTGCAGCTTTTATCTTACTTTCGGCTTCCATCTTCCCGCAGGAATATGACTTTCTGTATGAGTTCGGAAATTTCAAAAACGCTTCGGCTATCACTGTTAATCCGGCCGGCATGATCTATATCGCCGATAAAACCAATAATGAGATCTATAAATTCGATACAGAAGGACGCGAACTTAAATCCATCGGCGGCTATGGCTGGGATGAAGCCGCTTTCGACAGCCCTGAGGATGTCTCGGCTACCGTATTGTATGTGTTTGTGGCCGACAGAAATAACCACCGCATACAGATATTAGATAAGGACCTGAATTTCCTCTCGCAGATTAAAGGTAATGAGCCTTCTTCCAGACAGCAGTCCGGCAATGACGAACTCAGATTCGGCTACCCGGTAAGCTGTGTCACTTCCACTTTGGGCGATATCTTTATTCTGGATTCTGAAAACAGACAGATCATTAAGTTGAACACTCAGGGACAGCTGGTCAGCCGTTTCGGCAATTACCAGTCGGGCGATTATGAATTGAATGAGCCTAAGGATATGACAATTTCACCCGATAATAAACTGCTTGTGCTGGATAAAAAAGAATTGTTGGTGTTTGACCAGTATGGTAATGGAGTTGGAAAAATAAAGCTGGATATGGATGCTGCAAGGATCAACATAGCTCAGAACAGCATGGTACTGAATTCAGAGAACAAATTATACATTTCCGCCCTGGGTGAAAAAGGCAGCGGTATAAAGGAAGTGCTCCTGAACGGATATGATCTTAATAATGATATTGTCGCGGGTTTGAAGTATAAAGACGTACTATATGTGCTTACATCTCACCAGGTGGCAGCCTTTAAGGAAAAAAAGGCTGAATGAACCAGCCTTTTATGCTATGGCTTTAACCACTTTATTGCTTTTTAAGCATGTAGTACATACTTTTAATCTTGTCTTTTTGCCGTCAACAAGAGCATTAACTTTCTGTAAGTTAGGCAGCCATCTTGTTTTGGTTCTGTTGTTAGCATGGCTAACATTATGACCAGTAACTGGGCCTTTTCCACAAATTTCGCAAACTCTTGACATTCTAACTCCATTTTTTTTTGAATCATAAATATATGCTTTATTTAATTTTTAATCAAGGTTTTTAGTAACTTTCATCCTAAAAAAATCTAAAATAGTCCAAGGTCCAAAGTCCATAGTCCATAGTCGAATTAGGATGAGATGGGAGACGAGATCACGCCATGGGCGGGCGCTTACGCGGACGGGGGACTTCAACCGGCCATGGACTA
>JBLNEL010000267.1:0-9840 GCA_050262615.1 Bacillota bacterium | reverse complement strand
ACCAGGAAGCAATGAATGATTATTTTCTTTATGGCCGGAAAATGTATGAGTTAATGTCAGCTTTTTGGCCTACAGTCGATCAGAATCCGTCTGCTCCTGATTACGTGCTTGAGTATGCCCGGATTTGGAAGAACAAACCCAAGATAGTTTTTTCGAAGACCTTAACTAAGGTAGAATGGAATTCCAGATTGTTTTCAGGTGATATTAAAGAAGAAATCACTAAACTTAAAGAGCAGCCGGGCAATAACATCAGCGTAGCAGGACCTGGTCTGGCTTCTACTTTCATTCAGCTGGGACTTATAGATGAATACTGGGTGTATATTCATCCTATTGTCCTTGGCGCCGGAAAACCCATGTTTAATAATTCAAAAAATCAAATTAAGCTGCAGCTGATTGAAACACATTCCTTTAAATTGGGTGTTGTTCTATTAAAATACAGGTTTGTTAAATAAAGTTTATAATCGCTGCATGGATAAATGGAGTGAAAATATGGACGATTCCTGGTCAAGCGGGAATGCATATGAAATATTTATGGGGCGTTGGAGCACTCTGGCTGCTGAAAAGTTTCTGAAATGGCTGGATATTCCCCCTGCCTGCAGCTGGCTTGATGTAGGCTGCGGAACCGGAACTTTGACAAAACTGATACTTAAATCATATTATCCCTCAAAAGTTATATCAATCGACTCCTCAGATGATTTTATTAAGCATGCAAAAAATCAAATATTGAGTCCATTGGTAGATTTTAAGGTAATGCAGGCACAAGCACTTGATCTGAATTCAGGCAGTATTGATGTAGTCGTTTCCGGACTTGTTCTTAATTTTGTACCTGAACCTCTAACAGCAGTTTCCGAAATGAAAAGAGTAACAAAACCAAATGGGGTTGTTGGGATCTTTTTATGGGATTATTCTGAGGGTATGCAAATGTTGCGATATTTTTGGGATGCGGCAGCTGAGCTTACCCCTGAAGCACATAGCCTGGATGAGGGCGAAAGATTTATTCTTTGTAAAAAAGGGAATCTGGAATCACTTGCTGCTGATGCAGGATTAAAGCAGGTAGAGACAATGCCAATAGAAGTAGAAACAGTTTTCCGGAACTTTGATGATTACTGGCAGCCTTTTTTGGGAAATGTTGGACCAGCACCTGCTTTTGTGATGAGTTTAAACAAAGAAAACAGACAATTACTTGAGAACAAGTTGCGCAAAAGCTTACCAACTAGGAACGACGGTTCCATTTCCCTGAATGCCAGAGCCTGGGCTGTAAAAGCAAAGGTCTAAATTATTTTCCTGAAGTAAAGCTTTTCAGTCAGAGTTGATTCCTCTGACTGCAGACTTTCATAATACCATTCGTCCGGCCGGTTCTGAATTACATTCCATAGTATCAGTTCTGCAAACAGCCTCGAAAGTTTTTCATCCATAAAACAGGCTTTCAAATAAACCGGTTCAAACGGAGTTCCTGCCCATTTCCCGGGTGAACCCAAATCCTTTAGCTTAATACTTTCCGATAACCCGGCTAAAGTATTTATATGATCAGTAATTATTTTTAATTCAGGCCTGGAAATGCTTAAAAGCCACATATCAAATTCTTTTTGATGCGGCATAATTTCCAGCCTCTCCCCTGTCTTCTGATCATAAATCATTCGATATCCCCTATCTGTCAGTTAATTTTACAGTTTAATTCCAAAATACTCATTCAGCAATTCGTAATATTCTTCCTTATCTTTCACTTCCCGCTCCTGTTTTACTCCGTTTTCTGTAATTATCAGTTTCTTTTCAGTCAATGTTGTTCGTCCGTCAGGTCTTGCTAATGAACAGATAAACTCCTGAGTAAAATGAGACTCCGGTGATGTCTGATGAAACAGACACATATTTTCATATTCTCTGTATTCATGCGGCTCAAGATCGAAACGAAAACGTGGTTTCCAGATACCATCTTCGCCACACTGCTTCATGATCAGCGAATCCCCTGCAGCTTCTATGCAATATGTACGCCCATACTGATCCTGTTCAATATCTTTTTTCAAAACAAGCGGTTCAACAAATGAATCGCCAAATCCCACATCAGCAAGCCACTCTTCTTCAAGATTGACCCGAAGTACCATATGATCAAAATCTGCTTTGAATCCTCCGCCCGGTTTTGCCACTCCTGCTGATAGCATAGTTACATCAAAACCTAATTCTCGAAGCAATGCGGCAAATAATCCGTTTAACTCATAACAAAAACCTCCCCGGTTTCGAACTACAATCTTCTGAAATAATGCCTCATCGTTTAATACAACCGGTTCTTTTAAGCGGATACTTAAATTTTCGAAAGGAACAGACATCAAATGAGCCACATGAAGTTTTTTTAAAGTATCGGCATCTTTTCTGGTCTCTCCCTGATAATTTATTCTTTTCAGATATGCTTTAATATCCATTCAATTCTCCTATTCCCATTTTGCAGGCCGAAATTAACATAAATATTGTTTAACGGGCAAGATGAAAATTCTTCAATATTTTGTTATTGGAACATCAGAAACAATCAAGCTCTATTTTTTATTTTTTTTCATATAAGCATATTATTTTACTATATAACAGTTATCAATTAACAAAATTTGTTTGTAAGTTTGATGTTACTTTTAATTATTTTCCGGTAACTGATAATTTTGACTCAAACATCCTTATTTGCAGAAAAACAAAGAGATTACTGCAATGAATGAAAAACAAGCATTTTCTACTGACGATATCAACCTGATCCATATGCCTGCAGAATCAGCCGGACGTAAATTGACTACGGAAGAATCGGTGACACTGCTAAGCCATACATTAAAAAGTGTTACTCAGGGCATAAATATCACTGATATGAATAATAACATTATGTTTGTCAACCAGGCATTCCTCGATATTTATGGCTACACCGAAGAAGAAATCCTTAACAAAAATATCAATATTATTCGTATTGATAATAAAGTCGATTACAAGGAATTAAAAGTCGGAACTCTAAGCGGCGGATGGAATGGAGAATTACTTAACAGGAAAAAAGATGGGACTGTTTTTCCTGTATTCCTTTCGACTTCTGTCGTAAGAAATGAATATTCAGAACCAATTGCCCTTGTGGGCATTGTAACTGACATTACCGAAAGAAAACGTACTGAACAGGAACTCCGCGAAAGTGAAAAAAAATACCGCGATCTTATAGAAAAAATGCTGGATGGAGTCTATAAAAGTACCCACGAAGGCAAATTCCTCGAAGTTAATCCTGCTATGGTTAATATGCTTGGCTATTCGACTAAAGAAGAGCTTATGGCTATTGACATTAAATCCCAATTGTATTTCGATGCCTCAGACCGTGAAAGCGCCGCTTTACAGGAAAAATATGAGGAAATGGCTGTCTTCCGCATGAAGAAAAAAGATGGCTCAGAAGTATGGGTGGAGGATCACGGCAGGCATATACTTGATGAAAATGGCAATGTCCTTTATCATGAAGGTATTATGCGCGATGTTTCTGAAAGAATTAATTCCGAACTGCAGCTCCAGAAGTTTACTACGGAATTAAAGGTTTCTAACGATACTAAAGATAAATTCTTCTCTATTTTAGCACATGACCTCAGAGCACCTTTCTCTGGATTTATGGGTATGACCGAAGATCTTGCAAATAATATAGACCAGCTTGAAAAAGAAGAGATTGTTGAATATGCAAAAGTCATGAACTCTACTTCAAAGAAAATATTTGAACTGCTGACTAATATTCTGGATTGGTCACGCATCCAGTCAGGCAGAATAGAATTTAATCCGGAAAAAATAGATCTCTTTCAGGAAGTGGAAAATATCAGAAAACTCTATTCCTCAATGTCGGCCGCTAAATCCGTTACAATTGATAGCCACGTTAATGAAAAGACTTTCGCTAATGCCGATTGCAATATGCTCTCTACAATATTCCGGAATATGGTGTCTAATGCGCTTAAGTTTACAAAACCTGGCGGATCAATTACCATTTCAGCCAGATCAATTGATAATTTTATTGAGATCTCCGTTAAAGATACCGGCATTGGTATGACTGAAGAAGAATTTGATAAAGTTTTCAGAATCGATTCCGGATTTTCCAAAAAAGGTACTGGCGGTGAGGATGGAACTGGATTCGGTCTGGTCTTGTGCAAAGAAATGATAGAAAAGAACGGCGGAGCAATCCATGTCGAAAGTGCCCCTGGGAAAGGTACAAATTTTATATTTACCCTCCCCAGAGCCTGATAATCCTGAAGATTCTTAAAACTCTATTGTAATTAGTCTGATTTTATAAAGTATCTCCTTATTCCTGTAATCCTTAAACGAATTGTTTCCGTATGTGCTGAATTCCTGCCTTAAAGAATTTTCCTGCCGACTTTCATAATTGTAGCTATTATCAGCCGCCATTACATAAGTCACCGATCCAATAAGCGGGAAAATAAATGGAGCCGCCCAGAAAATATCACTGCCCCCTTTTGAACTTAACGCAGCTATCCCAATCCCTGCTGCAGAACCTAGTATCCCTGAAGCTAGAGTGCCAATATATGAGACTTCAGAATAATAAGATTTTGCAGTAAAATAGACTCCAGTTGAACTGCCGACAACAAAACCTACATAAGCTCCAATGAGCCCTCCTATAGCACCGCTCCACCCATCATGACCTGGTCCAAGACTATATCCGACAGCTCCTCCCAATAAACTAAACGGGATCATACTGAGAGCACCTGTACCTGCACCAATTACTGTTGCGCCGAAAAACCTTGCCGGAGCAGAAGGCCTGTGCATACTGACAAATATTTTATACGAGAGGGAATCACTTTCCCTGAAGTGCTGATATTCCGCAGGAGAATGCTCCTTGTCCAGAGTATCCTTCACTTCATATGGCCGGAAAGCCCATAATCCCCTTTTTTCCTTAACAGCACGCAATTCCGCACTTACATATTCTTCCCTGTGTAAGCTGTCAACATTATCGCTGAACCTGCCAAATCCGAACTTAATAAACTCCTTATTCATATCTACAGTGCTTAAAGGATAATGCTTTATAATGTATACATATGAGAATGTTGTATCCACTGAAGATTCAGAGACCGGAATTATTTCAAACTCATGACCGGATAAACTTTTTTCCGAATATTCAACTATCTTCTCTGCAAGTTCTGCCAGATGAACTCCCGGATTATTTTTCCGCGGAATATCAAGCCCCGCCATCTTTATGACCCGGCCGTCTTTTAGTTCAAAAAGATTTGTATCAAGCACTTTTGTAATTTTTACAATCTGCGCAAATGCCACCTGAGGCAGTAAAAAAATTATTAAACTAATTACTAATTTCAGCTTCCCGGACCCACTCATAATTTTTTATATTTTATTTCTAAAACTTGATTTTGAAGACTGCAAAATAATCCAATAAAACAGGGTTTGCAAAAAAAAATGAACTACTGCACGGTCCCAATTTTATTTCTTACACCATTAATAACTGCTTTTAATAGATCCTGGCATTTTGAATCATCTCCGTTCTGCTTGAGATGATCTGAAGCAGATTGTGCAAGCCCGCCATAAAACTCATACTTGGAGGCAAAATCAATCACCCCATTAAAAGCATCTCTTAATTCATAAAACAGCCAGCTTAATTCCTTTGAATATATGGTCTCAACTACCCTTCTTCCTGGGGCATCAGCCTGTAGACTTAGAATTATATTGCTCTCACCCAACCAGGACTTTTCTTCTTCTGTTATTTTTTGAGTTATGATTACATCAGCTCCTCCAAATTCGCTGACCTTCACGGCCTCATGCACATAGATCCCTGAATCTATCGACCTTTCTATTGCATCAATTTTTTCCAGCAGTTCTTTTGTCATATTTCCTCCTCATTCTTAATTGATAAAACTAAAAACCTGCATACATTAAATAGCAATAAAATCAGGCTCTACGGAAAATTTATTAAATATTTATGCATGTAAATTTTTAACAGCACACCTGATTACTTCTTATAACCGGAAATACTTCTTCCTATTTTCAAGTGTAATTATTATTTTACATTCTCAAAACACAGGTAAAGAAATGAAATCCTCTCTGCTGTCCAAACCTGACCATGTTCTTAATAAATTATTATTACTGCTTTTATTAATTTTTTGTTTCGTCCCTCTGTTCGATACCCCCGTATTTGCTCAGCCTTATCTTAATCTTGACTTTGAAACTGTAAATCCTGTGGGAATGATAAAATGCTGGATGTACCAGGGAGATGTAAATGAAGTCAGGACTGACAGCATAGTAAAATATTCAGGCAGGTACAGCCTTTGTATAAGCCGGAATTTGCAGGCAGGATTCAGACCAGTTGTATCTACCTTCCCAATTGAAGCTGCCAGAGGGAAAAGGCTTGTGTTCTCAGGCTATATAAAAACTGAAAATGTAACCGGCGGATATGCCGGTTTATGGTGGAGAGTTGATACTCCTCAGGGCGTCGGAGCTTTTGATAATATGGATAAACGCGGACCGTCTGGTACAACTGACTGGAAAAAATTCACAATTGAACTATCTCTCGATTCAAACGCAAAAAATATTAATTTTGGAGTTATGCTCGTTGGATCAGGTAGAGCCTGGTTTGATAAGCTTGAAATAACTTTGGACGGTCAGCCATACCTTCAGGAAGAACCTGCAATTTTTCAGCCGGATGAAAAACAGCTGAACTGGCTGAGAAATAACTGTGTTAAAATTTCAACTGAAGATCCTTCTTCCTCTAAACCGGATCTTAGCGGAATTGAAGATATTGTCGGAAATGCTAAGATCGTGGCACTTGGTGAAGGCACTCATGGGACAAGCGAATTCTTTAAAATGAAACATAGAATTGTAAAATACCTGGCTGAACATATGGGCTTTACAATCTTTGCAATTGAGGCTAATATGCCTGAGGCTAAAAAGGTTAATGACTATGTTCTCTACGGCAAGGGCAACCCTAAGGAAGCTCTGGCTGGAATGTACTTCTGGACATGGAATACTCAGGAAGTTCTTGAAATGATCGAATGGATGCGTTCGTTTAACCAATCAGGAAAAGGCAGAATCGAATTTTGGGGATTTGATATGCAGACTCCAACTGTAGCAATGGAAATTGTCAGAAAATTTGCTGCATCTTCAGATCGCAATTACCTGGATTCCATAAATTTAGCTTATAATGATATTGATTCACTTATTAGTGGACATAATAATTTAAAAAACTGGCGGAACGATCTGTTCTGCAGACTGCGCAGCGTAAACGCAAAATCTGTACTCGAACATTTAATTACCAAAAGAAATCAATACCTTTCCAAAAATACAACTGAACAAATCGATTGGATAATTCAGAATGCTGAAATTGTTTTTCAGTCAATGGCAGAATACACTAATAATGGCCCTTCGCGTGACGAAAGTATGGCCAAAAATATTGAATGGATATTATCGCATTCTAAACCCGGTTCAAAGATCGTCCTCTGGGCTCATAATGCGCACGTAAGTAAAAATATCAGCGGTTATAAACCAATGGGAAGCTGCCTGAATAAAATATATGGGAAAGACCTGATTGTCTTCGGATTCGGCTTTCATGAGGGCAGGTATACAGCAATAGGGAAATCCGGACTGGGTACATATACAACTTCATCTTCAGCTCCGGGAAGCTTTGAATGGGCATTCCATAAAACAGGAATCCCCCAATTCATAATTGATCTCAGGAAAGCAGCAGAAAGTTCAGGTGAATCAGCTTGGATTAAACGCGAGCTCGATTTTCGTTCCATAGGGGCTGTCGCTATGGATTATGCATTTTCCCCAATGACAATCTCAAATGAGTTCGATGCTCTTATTTTCTTTGACCACTCTTCCCCTTCGGTTTTACTGAATGATAAGAGACTTCAGTAAATGATTACCCAATTTTAAATTGATTTTTTTATAAGGTAATTCTATTTTCAATTTGTACGGAATGCTATCTTATTTTCCCGGAGCAAATATGCCGGCATTAAAGCGGTTTATATATTTATTATCTGCACTTATCTTTTTATTTCAAAGCAGTTCATTGTGCGGTGATAATAAACATTTAAAGAAACCTGCAGACGCTGTTACAACCTGTCAGAAAATGCTGGACCTGACAAATTTCTCAACCTATATACTAGACAGGGGTACTTCAGACCATACACCTGAAGACCTGTCTGGTCTGATGTTTCCTAAAGGCTCAGGTAAGACTTGCGTTTATTCATCGGGCTTTCTCTTCGGAGCTAAAGTAAACGGACAGATCCGGCTTTCCGGTTCAACTTATCTTTCAAACCTGACACGCGGCTGGATTAATTCCAACGGCAAGGCTGAAGATACTACTCTTCCTATCAACAGAATTTACCGCGTAAGACCTGATTATAAATTTGCTGATCTAAGGACTGAATCATTAAACGAAGGTAAATCAGAATCTGTTATAAGAAGTGAATATGAAAAAGATTGGGAGGAATGGCCCGCAGATAAAGGAGCTCCTTTTGTTGATATTAATAAAAATGGAAAGTATGACCCTTTTGTAGATATTCCTGGTATAAAAGACGCCGCTCAGACTATATGGTCGGCTTTAAATGATCTGGATACAAGTTTGTCTAATAAAATTTATGGAGCTGACCCGCTTGGAATTGAAATACAAGCTGCATATTGGACGTATGATAAAAACTGGATAGTTAATAATTTATATTTTAAAAAATTTAAAATAATTAATAAAAGCAGCACTGCACTTACTGATGCTTATACCTGCCTATGGACTGATCCTGATATAGGCGACCCAATTGATGATTATGCCGGATGTGATACGTTGCTTAATATGGGATTTGTATACAATAGTAATAACAATGATTATAACTACTTAAACAACCCTCCCTCTGCAGGTTTTATGCAGGTGCAGGGACCAGTGGTAAAGGCCATAGCAGGACAGGACAGGAACAAAAATGGAATTGATGATATTCAGGAGACTGCCGCCTATAATGGGAAAAGAACTTCTGCGGGTTTTATTAACCTTCCTATGACTGCCTTTTTCATTCTTACTCGCGATGCGGTCGAAGAAACAATTGTTCCGGTCTATGATCAGGCAGTAAAGTATTACTATAATTTTCAGGGTAAAAGATGGCCGGGCGGGCAGCAGTTTAGTGATCCCCAGGGGCATTTTACTAACTACGTCCTGAACGGTAATCCACTGACTAATTCAGGATGGATAGACGGACAGATCTTGCCTCCGGGCGATAGAAGGATCGGAATCCCTTCAGGTCCATTTAATATGGCACCAGGCGATACACAGGAAGTAGTTTATGCTCAGATCATTGCACAAAGTAATAATAACCTTAATTCTGTCAGACTCCTTAAATCCATCGGAAAACAAACTGCTTTGCTGGGCGAAAACCTTTTTAACTTTTCTTTTCCTCCCGCTCCTTATCCGCCCGAAACCCAGATCTCTGGTTCAGATAACGAAATTACTATCAAATGGAACCAGGATGATCAGATTGAAAATTTTGATAAGGAGGGTCTGAAGTTCCAGGGATATAATGTATACCAGTTGCCTTCATCAATTCCTGATAAAAGACACGCTGTAAAAATAGCAGTATGGGATAAGATCGACGGCATCACAAAGATCAGCGGTGAAGAAACAGATACTCTGTCAGGTGACCCTGTCATTTCTATCCAGCAGAACGGAAATGATTATGGCATCCAAAGAATTCTTCGGGTCGACAGGGATACTCTTGAACATTCACCCCTGCTTGCCGGAAAAACATACTACTTTGCAGTTACTGCTTATACTTATAAGCCTGATAGTACGCTGAAGCTTACCAACTCTGAAAGTGAAATGAAAATAATCAAACTTACTTTCCGCGAAAACTT
>JBLNEL010000266.1:0-5650 GCA_050262615.1 Bacillota bacterium | reverse complement strand
GGTATCTATTCCGAATTCAGCTGCGAGAGCATTTTTAACAGCAGCCGAGCGTTTTTTTGATAATTCCATATTAGCTGCATCCTGTCCATCGCTGTCAGTATGTCCAACAATTTTTACTTTTACAGTTGGATTATCCTTTAATACAGAGGCAATTTCCTTAAGTGTTCCATAAGATTCAGGTTTTATTTTATCAGAGTTAACGTCAAAATTAATTCCATGAGTAACCAGTCTGCCATCAGTCAGCAGTTTATTCCTCATATCAGGGAGTCCGACAGCGAATCTCAAGTTTGAAAATAATACTTCATAAGTATCAGGGTTCTGATCATCAAAATACCAGAGTCCGATCTTGAAAATATCATATGTAGCAGGGTAGAGGAATTTAGGGAGGTCGTATATTTTTCTACCATCAACCCAAATTCTGAACCGCTGTTTCTGTGCAGATATGGATACACGAACAATTTTGCCATATTTGCCTTTTAATATATCATTACTCAGGTCAGTATTTACCGGTTCAGAGCCATTGTTAACACAGCTAGCTGTAAATCTGCTAGCAACATCATTTGAAAGTGCAACTTCAATTGCTGCATTTACCGGACTTACGCCGTGATGGGTATAAGGGTGTTTTAGGTATTCATCACTATTTGCTGAAGCAATCAGCATAAAATTCACGTTGCCTAAATAACTGCCTTCAGTAGTACCATTAAAAATCATATCGAATTCAATGGTATAATTTTCCGGAAAAGGTTTGGGGAAATCTGGTACATACAGACAAGCGTTTTTAGCTTTCAGCCATTTGCCCGGATACTTATTAATTGTAACTACCTCACCGGTTGCATTTGTATTCCATTTAGCCGGGAAATCGCCCACATTATCCTGTGAAAAATCTTCATAGAACAAAACTTTTTCGCCAGGGACAAAATCGTATTTTGAAAAACTCTTAAGGCCTTCTTCAGCGGCTTTCTGTTTTTCTTCATTACCAGAGGCAACTGATTTTTCGGTCTTTTGTTCTGTTTTCTGAACTTCATCTTCACCTTCATCCTGCTTTTTCTCTGTAGCTTTTTTTTCTATCTCCTCAGCACCTTTGTCAATTGCTTCGTCAGTTTTCTCATTGGCTTTCTGTTCAACTTTTTCTTTTATTTTACCCAAAATATCAAACTGTGCAAACGATACGTTTGTCTGCACAAGAAATAAAATCAGAACCAGACAGGAAAAAAAAGATATTTTCATAGGTATACCTCAAAAATGTATGAATATAGTTGATTATCTTTTTTATCAAACCAGTCAATTAAAACAAACCGCAGGCACATCTGAGTGAAGTCATCGAACCCGAACATCAATAAATCCGGAGTTAACTTAGCGAAAAAAACAGTAAGAATAAATATTTTACGGCACAATAATCAATAAATTCGACTTAATTATTAGATCAATTTCTGGCATTATTAGAGTCATATTCTTCCAGGTAATCAAGATCCTTATGATAAGATTCCTGAAGGAAATACAATGAGACAAAAGCAATTAACATAGAGGCTGCTCCGACAATCAATGCGCTGTTAATAATGTCGAAGTAACCTCGCAGAGCAGTAAATGACAGTGTAATAGGGACTGTGGCTCCCCGTACAAAATTCGGGACAGTGGTTGTAACGGTTGCACGGAGGTTGGTCCCAAATTGTTCAGAAGCTATTGTTACAAATACTGCCCAATAACCAATTGAGAAACCAATCAGACCGCAAATAGTATAAAAGTAAGTTGGCGACATTCCAAAAGAGAATAAGTATACTATGATCAGGGTGGCTGTCATAATAAGAAACGATAAGATGATTTTCTTTCTGCTGCGGATAATCTGACTGCCAAAACCACTTACAATATCTCCAAGGACAAGTCCCAGATAGGTAAACAAGATAGATCTAGCGGCAGATATAGGTCCGGTAATAGACAGTTTCCTAGCGAATTCGGGGGAAAAAGTTATTAATACACCTACAACATACCAGGTGGGGAGTCCAATCAGTATACATTGGATATATTTGAACAATCTTTCACGGGAAGTAAAAAGACTGAAGAAATCACCTTTCCGTACATTTTTTGAACTTATGGAAGAATACATTCCGGATTCAAACATTTTTATTCTCAGGATAAGAAGTACAATTCCAAGGCAGCCGCCAATTATATAGGCAGTTGTCCAGGGAAGCAGGTCGCCAATTAGGGCAGCAGTTACAGAGCCCAAAATTCCCACTGAAGCAACGATTGCTGTTCCATATCCTCTTAGTTCCTTAGATAAAGTTTCGCTAACTAAGGTTACTGCTGCACCCAATTCACCAGCAAGTCCTACTCCAGCCAGGAATCTCATTATGGCATAAGTCTCAGGAGTTTTGACAAAGGCGTTGGCAATATTTGCAGCAGAATAAAGGAAAATAGATCCAAAAAGCACTGATACCCTGCCTTTTTTATCACCCAGAATTCCCCATATAATTCCTCCAAGGAGCATTCCAAACATCTGCATATTAAGAAGGAACACTCCGGTATTAACCAGCTGTTCTCCTGAAATTCCCATAGATCTTAAGCTTGGGATTCTAACAATCCCAAATAAAAGGAGGTCATACATATCAACAAAATATCCTAATGCAGGAACTAAAACGGAGAAGCTTAGCAATGATTTTGCCTGATTTTGCAATAGGGTTTTTGTTTTGCTAGCAGAATAATCCTTCATACTGATATATTAACCTCCTTACTTCAAATATTAGTCTCGAGTATAAGATAAATAATACAAAAAGCAACAAGAAAATATTATAAAAATTTGCTTACTGTAAAAATTGCTTTGTAGAGACTTAGAATATTATTTTCTGGTGGCAATTAAATTTATTTACTTTTCTTCCGAAAATTAATTCCGGAAGGGGGGTATTCTAACCAAATAACAAAATTGTGAGTTTTTAATGAAGTGGAGATTACTTTTCATTGCAGTTCTTATTTTGACAATTCAGAATCTATATTCTCAGAATAAAAAATTGGTGGTGGGATATTATAACTGGGATAACTCAGCTTACCCTCATTCGGCAATCGATTTTTCAAATCTGACACATCTATGCCATGCATTTATCTGGCCTGTGGCGGATGGAAACATTGATCAGGGGCAGATTGCACTTTATCCGGATCTTATAAATACTGCTCACAGTAAGGGAGTAAAAGTACTAGTTTCAATCGGCGGATATGGCACAGCAGCGCAAACATCAGGTTTTAAGAGCATGGTAAACAATGCGACAGCCCGCACTGCCTTTATTAAAAATCTTGTAAATTTTGTAATTGCAAACAAATATGATGGTGCAGATTTTGATCTGGAGTATCCAACCAGTGCCGACAAAACTAATTTTGCCACGCTTTTGGTTGATGTAAGAAAAGCATTTACAGATAATAATATTCCACTTTTATCTGCTGCTGTACCTGCAACAGATTGGAATGGCGGTTATGATGTAAGCAGATTAAAAGATGTGCTCGATTGGGTAGGATTAATGACTTATGATTTCACTGGTCCATGGGATCCGGTTGGGACTCCTGTTTATCATAATTCAGCTTTATATGCTGTTGGTAAACAGGCTTATTCTATAGATAAAAGTGTAACAGCCTGGACCGGTTATGGTATGCCAAAATCCAAGATCTGTATAGGGATGCCATTTTATGGTTATTTGATGAATGCTTCAAACATACTGGCAGGTTCCACCAGTACGGCAGGAGAAAAAGCAGTTTCCTATAATACCATTGCTTCGAGTTACTCAAACAGTTCAGCGTGGGAATATAACTTCGATAACTCAACGAAAACTCCATATTTATTAAACACAGCCCGTACACAGGTAATTACCTTTGATGACACTGTATCAACAAGGACGAAATGTGAATATGTCCAGACAAAAGGACTAGGTGGAGCAATTATCTGGAAAATTGCACAGGCATATAACGGGAAAAGTAATCCACTGCTTGCAACCGCTGGGCAATATCTGTTAAAGAACGTCCTGTCAGCTGTAGAAGAAGGGAAGACTATACCGGATGAATTTAGTCTGACAAGTTATCCTAATCCATTTAATCCTTCTACAAATATTCAGTATACCATTCCATTGCAGGGTAATGCTAATGGTATAAAGGTAAGACTTAGTATTTTTGATATGCTTGGCAGACTAGTAACAGTACTCTCAGACGAGCAGCAGTCTGCCGGAGTTCACGAAATAACATTTAATGCCTCGCATCTGTCCAGCGGAATATATTTCTGTAAGCTTGAAGCCGCAGGAATGATGCAAACACGCAAACTAATATTATCAAAATGACTTATTTTATAAAATATGGAATACTAAAACCTATGTAATGTCTTTCTCACAAGGTCAGCTAAGGCTAACTTATAATCAATCAGGGCGTTAAGACTGTTTGTCTTAGCATCAGTAAGTCTTAGCTGCATTTGTGAGAGGTCGAAACTGGTAATATTGCCTGCACGGAAGCGTTCAAGGCTGATATTATAGCTTTTTTCTGCAACGTTAACACTTTTGCTTAATACTTCGACCCTTGCTTTTGCCGATTCAATCCGATTGACCAGTTGTTTTATTTCATTTATTATATTTGATTTCTGGAAAGAATAATTAAGCTTTGATAATCTTAAGTTAGCCTCAGCTGATTCAACCTCTCTGCTGTTTCTTCCCCAATCCCACACTGGTAAGGATACAGTAAAAGTGACGCTTCTGTTTTGAAGAAAATTATTAAAGACATTATTAAAGAGGGTATCGACCTTGTTAATTCCGTAGTTCAGGTTTAATTCTGCTTTTATACTTTTTCTGGCATCAATCTCGTCGATCTGCATTTCACTCAGCCTGATGCTGGTTTCATTATTAAACAAATCCGGGCGGTTTTTTAATGCAAAGGAAATTGCTTCATCCTCGTTAATTATTACCGGGTTATAAGCAAGTTCAGGAGCAACATCAATAAATTCAGATGATTCAAGGCCTATCAATATTTTCAAGTTATCATTTGATTCTTTGTATCGCCGTTCCGCGCTCAGCAATTCGTTTCTTGCACCTGCAAGATCGATTTCAAGCTGCATTGCTTCCACCTCTGCAATAAGTCCGGCTTTAAACTTATTAGCTGCTGTTTCATAGGAAAGTTCTGTTTGCCGGACCCTTTCCTGAGTGATCTCAAGATTTTTCTTTGTCTTAAACAGATCATAAAAAGCTGATGTTGCATTGTAGATGATATCAGCCTCAGCCTTCGTGTAGTTACGTTTTGCAATTTCCAGATTCAGTTCTGCCCGTTCTAGGTTTGCGCTGAGGTTATTATAAGTAAATAATGGCTGATGAATATTAAAAACCAGATTTGAAAAAAAGTCTTTTGAGCTTTGGTTAATTGCGCTGAATTGTGTTCTCCCAAATACATTGCCAATTACAGAAAGCTGTCCATTTGTAAAAACAATTGGTTGGTTTAGGGTCAGTCTACCTTCAAATGTAGTATTTCCAGCTTCATAGAACTCTTTTCTTTGAGTGAATGGGTTGTACCAGCTTTCAAGATTTTTTGAATAACTAGGCACATCAAATTCCATATCAACTGAAGTTCTTAATCCAAGTTTCATCGCTTCAAGATTTTTTTCTGAACTATTCAGTGAAAGATTTGCTGCCTTTATTGAATA
>JBLNEL010000265.1:0-4126 GCA_050262615.1 Bacillota bacterium | reverse complement strand
AAAAGAGTGTATATCTTAGTAATCCGGGAAATTGAAAGCTGAAAAGTAATTCAAATTAGTAAAAACAGAGATAGAATATTGGAAAATATAATAGAAAGCCGCGTTGAAATAATCGAAATAAGAAAGAAATTAAAAAATGAGGGTAAAAAAGTAGTCTTTACCAATGGCTGTTTTGATATTTTACATGCCGGGCATGTAGATTATTTAAATAAAGCAAGGTCAATGGGGGATGTGCTGATAGTTGGAATGAACAGTGACTCATCGATAAGAAGAATAAAAGGTGAGTTGCGTCCCATAGTCCCGCAGAAAGAAAGAGCATTTTTAGTTGGAAATCTCAAGGCTGTCGACTATGTAACCTTTTTTGATGAAGACACACCGGGTGAACTGATCAGCTCACTGATACCAGATGTATTAGTAAAAGGTGCCGATTGGAAAATCGATCAGATTGTCGGCCGTGATGTAGTTGAAGCCCATGGGGGTGAAGTTAAGACAATTAAATTTGTAAATAATCAGTCAACTACAAACATTATTCAGACAGTTTTGGAGAGATATCAGGATTAAAGTAACTCAAATTTATTCGTCATTTTTTATTATAGAAGACAGGGATCTCGACCTAAACAATTTCCGTTTCAGAAAAAAGAAAAAGCAGTAAGAGTTTAATGGAAGAAAAGCCGGCAGGCACCCCTCAGGGGCGAAATATTGATAACAGTAAATCAGCCGGAACTAAGAAGTCAAAGGTAAAACCTAAGAAAAGTGCGTTCCGAAAGATTGTGAATGTATTCTTATATACCTTCATCGGGATAGCTGTGCTTATTGGATTGCTGCTTGGTTTTACACAGACTAGCACTTTCAGGGAAATACTGCGTAAGGAAGTTATAAAACAGGTTAACAATTCTATAAATGCTAAACTCGATATTGAAAAAATCGAAGGTACGATTTTCACTTCACTTATCATAAGAAATGCATCAATTACAGATGGAAGCGATACCTTAGCCAGTGCCGGGAAAATACTGCTCAAGACCAGTCCGCTCCAGGTTTTTCTTAAGAGGATATATGTAAGAAATTTTGAACTTGCCGATGCACGTATAAATCTTTTAAAGGACTCGCTGGGAGTTTACAATTTCAGCAAGCTTTCAAAGGCTAAAAAAGAAATTGATACAGCCAAATCCAAATTCCCATTTCAGATTATAGTTGCCGATTTCCGTTTAAATAACATCAGTTTCAGGCATGGATTTTACAAGAACAGAAATATTGACACATCATATTCAGCCCTGAATATGGATAATTTAAGGGTAGATAGTCTATATCTGGCGCTCGATGCATTTGTTAATCTGGACAGAAACGACTTTCAGTTAAGAATAAACGGATCAAAGGCAAAGCTAAATATTCAGAATTTCAGGCTCCGGGATATGCGTGGGAATTTCTTCCTGACAGAAACTGGAGCAAAAGTCGACTATTTTACAGTAAGGACAAATACCACGGATCTGGATCTCTTTGCTCATTTGGATAAAGTAAACTTTTTTGATGGATTTGAACTATCGAAATTAAAAGACTCGCCAGTTCGTGTAGATTTGAACGTAAGATTATTTGATTTTGCTGACCTTGCACATTTCACAGTTTCAACAGACATGTTAAAAGGGACAGTTAAGACAAAGTTTCTGGCCTCAGGTACTTTTGGAAATATTAAGATTGAAAGGTTAGGCCTTGATTATCTTCAGACCCATCTGAATGCCGGAGGGGTTATCAGAAATCTACATTCACCAAAGGATATGGCATTTAAGATTCAGGTGGTTAACTCCTATATTAATGAACCTGATATTGCAAAGCTTCTTCCAAAATATGCAATTCCTGTTTATCCAAAACTTCAGGTTAAGAATATAAATATAGATTATGAAGGTACGCCTTTAAGTTTCAAAACTACCTTTAAGGCTGATTTGCCTGAAGGATCGGTTGCAGCTAAAGGGGAAATGGATCTTGTCCCAAAAGAGACAAAGTACAACTTTGATATACAGACATCAAAACTTAATATCGAGCCGGTTGTTCCGGGAGTCAGAACATTTCTTAATGCAAGTGCAAGTATTAAAGGGCAGGGTTTTAAACCAGGTACATTAAATGCAGCCGCAAATATTGTTTTAGGTTCTACTAATATTAAGGAATATCAGATTGATTCATTGAGGTTAAATGCAGTTGCTAATAAAGGAAAGATAATAGCAAAACTAAACACGCTTGCAATGGGAACATCTGCAGGGCTGGATGCAAACCTGGATTTAAATGATAAGAACAATCCGGATTACAGTCTTTCAGGTCAGATTTCTTCGCTTAATCTTCGCCGGGTATTAAAGGATACATCATTAACTACGAACCTGAACTTTGGCTTTGACCTGAAAGGAAAGAGTTTTGATTTCCGCAGGATGGAAAGTCAGCTAAACCTTGTTATGAATGAATCCAGTTTCAGGAATAAGAAAATTGATCCAACAAACCTAAGGCTGACTTATACCCGTCCTAACCCTCAGGAGAGGTTAATAGCATTAAGATCAGATTTTGCAGATATGGATATCAGGGGCAATTATTCAATTGATAATGCTGCTTCGATTATAGGTTATGAGTCAAAAATCATTTCACAGTCAATACTTCAGAAGGTTTACGAATTCAATCCGCTTGCTCTGTTCAATGATTCACTTAAGGCAAAGGAATTTGAAGTTCAGTTAAAACTGGATAAGACAAAAGTTCCATCTATCATAAACGAAGACATGGATATAACCTATAATCTGAAAATAAAGGATTTTAAGCTTATTTCAACCTTCAGCGGAATAAACAAGATAGATATGGATGGAGCAATCGGCGGAAAGATCACAAACGACAGGTCCGGCTTCCGGGTCTCAAGTGATATTACGATGAAATATCTGAAGTTATTTACAGCCGGTAATCTTGTTTATGTCTCTAATCTGGGTTTCAATTTTGATGTCAGCAGAGCAAACAATCAAGTTGATTTTAACAATATCGCAATGAATCTCAGATTGGCAACTGACAGAGTTTTTTCAGGTACGGACCTTAAGAACATCTTGGTACAGATGAATCTGAAGCAGAATATACTTGACTATAATATTGCTGCAAACATGGATACAACGCTGCGTGCGCAGCTTGCAGGTCATGCCGATATGACAAGGAATCAGTTTGAGTTTGCTATTAACAAGTTCTTTGTTGATTATAATAATATACAATGGGTTAACGATAGTTCGCTTGTTGGGTTATACTCGAAAGATGAATTTGAAATAAAAAGATTTTCGCTGATCAGAAATGGTTCGAGAATAAACCTTATGGGCAGAATTCTCGGAACTGGGATGTTGAAAGGACTGACACTTCAGGTTGAAAATCTTGATGCATCTGTCCTAAAGGAGTTAGCCCAGTCAAATGCAGACGTTAATGGTATCATTAATCTTAAAGCTACAGCTGACGGGTGGATGGACAAACCATTAATAAAAGTTAATCTTGGCATAAACAGTATAAAAGCGGGAAAGACCGAACTTGGAAGTCTGCAATGTGACCTGGACTATGCAAACAAACTGCTTAAGGCGAACTTGGAATTTCTTGATCCGGCTATGAACAGGCTAAAGCCATTGCTTACTATGAATGGGAATGTACCAATTGATTTAGGTTTTATCGGAGTAAAGGAACGTTTACTAAAAGATCAGCCAATGAACCTGACCTTGAAATCAGATAATTTTGACCTTACTACAGTAGCTGATCTGGTGCCGCAGGTAAGTGATCTAAAAGGTAAATTGTTTGCCGACCTTTCAATAGGCGGTACAACGGATAAATTAAACTATGGTGGTAAGCTTGGTCTTAGGGATGCTTCATTTACAGCAAAGCAAAACGGGCTTCCTTATTCAGTTGATTTAGCTGTAAGTCTGGGGCAGGAGACTATCACAATTGATAATCTGGCTGTCCATAATGCAGGCGGAAGTGAATATTCAGGGACATTAAGCGGCAATGGGAAAATAAATTTTGCGGGAACTGAACTAAAGACAATAGATATGAGCATAGGCGGCGATCTGGCTTTACTTAGTGCAACTTCCACAACTGGAGACCTTCCGGTAAACGGTACACTAGTAATTCAGTCCGATGG
>JBLNEL010000264.1:0-4119 GCA_050262615.1 Bacillota bacterium | reverse complement strand
CGCATTACTGCAACTCCAGGAGAGCATCCTCCTGAAACCGCAAAGACTGTTCCCTCTTTTGTTGCGTATGCAAATTCTATATCTCTTCCGAAAACAGCAGATCCCGCTTTACACCATGAGGTGGCGTTGTCATCTGAGACATAGAGTCCGAATGGCGTTCCCGCGTAAACTTTTCCGTCAGGAGCGGTATATAGGTTATTAATATACAAGGAATCAACAGTATTGACTGTACCGTTTGATTTTTCTGCTCGTAAAGACTGCTCAGGGGCGGAAGGATCTTTTTTGCAGGATGTCTGCACAAGTGTACTTAAAACTATTAAAGCTCCAAATACAAACTTTAACAGTGAGGATTTTGTGAACATTTTAGAGAACCTCCTATGAATTGAATAATAATTATATTGGATTTTCGGATGTTCTGAACCAGTTATAGCTGCTATAATTATTTTTTGACGGATCTCTTTATATCACCTCATGCTGCATATAGGCGTCGAAAACTGATAACGTATGTCATAGATATATAAATCACAAAACCCATTTTCATAATATAGTTTTTCTGATTGATATGCAATCAATAAATCAATAATTAAGGGGAAAGCTGAAAAGTGTTTTTTCAGTCGTCTGGAAATGCTCAAAACAGCCTGAATTCCAAACATTTTGAAAGCCTGCGCATCATCTCCCCCTTTCCGCTTGCAAAAGCCCAAAGACGGATTAAAACGTTTTTGTGCTTTTTTAGCATAGAATATCATCCAATCATAGTTTATTACTCATGGCTTTTAGCGTCACTGCCATGATCCTTCAGCTGGGCGTCAAACCATGTATGAATTGCACTGACTACATCTTTGTCTTTTGAAGTAAATATTAGCCGGGCGCCGTCAGAAAGCTCCTTGTAGTCAACATTGAATTTACCCTTTGATTGGGATAGTTTCTTAAGCCCGGGCATATTCTTTCCATGAAGAGTCTTCGGGTCCCGGAAGTCTGCTTTTGAAAACAGAGCCTGTTCTTTTTTTAGGTGCTTCCTGATTAAGCCCACCTGCGCCGTGTCTTTGGGATCTTTTACTCTCAGTGACAAATTCCCGCCATCCTCAGTCTTAACAAAATAGTGCGTGACCTTATCCATATCAAAAGACATAACCATTGAACTTTTCTTATGAATCATTTGATGCTTTTTCGCCATCGTCGAATCATTCATCTGATGGTCTTTCATGTCCTGAGCCTGCAAGGCACAGTTAAAGAGGAAAACTCCAAATACAATTACGGGTAAATATTGTTTTACCTTTTTTACTAAAAAATATCCAGTATTCATTTAGGATTCCCTTCTTCATTTTATATTTAATATAGAATACATAATACTTATCTGTAAGTAAATACCTTCATAAAGTGGGTCATCCTCGAAAGGCGGCTTAAACCAACATGGAATAATTTTTGAATGGCATTGACAATAATAACAGTTTTGATTTTTTTATTGTAACTGGAATAAAACACTTTCCCTGCACCCGGCAGGAGACCAATTTGCATTTCTGAGAGTCTTGTAATCATTCAGCTGATAATTAGGGGGATGTATGAAAAAAATACCCTGCTGAATTAGAATCATGGAAATAATTATATCATTAAATATTCTTCAATTGCATGGCTTGATCCTAAACCCATTTATGCCGAAGCAGGCAAAAATCAAAATTTCATTCGTGGCACAATAAAGGCTTTGAAATTCATACCTGCTGTATAAATATCAAAGCGTGTGCAGTATACCTATTATAGTCCTTTGTCCTCCCTGTAAACTCTTACTTATCCCAATAAGCTGAAAATGCTCTTACTTGGGCAAAATTGTTTTGTGCCCGTTGAACTACAGTTCCAACAACAAATATCTAATAACAGCTGGAGGATGAATTATGAAACGTGTGTACTTATGCGCTATGGTTATGATGCTGTGTTTACTTGCACTTTCCGGGTTTACCCGTGCACAGGGGCCTAATCCCCAAATCAATGGAAGAGTCTGGCTGGACTTAAATAAAAATGGACTTCAGACCGGTAATGAACCAGGAGTTGCAGGCGTGGAGGTGCAGCTAATTAATGTCAGTACCGGGCTGGTGATTCGGACAACCACCACAATAGATGGCAGCCCGGGACAAACAGGCAGGTATTCTTTCCAGAACATTCCTTATCCGGACACCTTTATCGTGAAGTTTATTCCACCGCCCGAATTAACTTTTACTGAACAAAATGCCGGCAATGGAAATAATGATTCCGACCCCAATCCGTTAGATGGGGAAACAGGATATATAATTATTTTGGGAGCTAATGCCAGTGAGGAACATGTTGATGCCGGTTTAATTCCGGGTGAGGATGGCGGCAATGAGGAAAATAATGGCAGCATAGGCGACCTGGTTTGGTGCGATGAGAACGGCAATGGAATACAGGATATTTTTGAGAAGGGACTTCCCTGGGTAACCGTCCGCCTTTATGAATACGGGAATTACCACCCAATAAAGGAAACTACGACAGACCGTTACGGCAATTACAGTTTTGATAACCTGTACCCCGGCATTTACCGCGTGCGCTTTATTGCCGGAGGATATGGCGCGTTTACTCAAATGGACGCTGGTGATGACGAGGCACTAGACTCCGATGCTGATGAGTTTGGCTGGACAGATGATTTTTATCTTGCCCCCGGCGAAAATAATATGGATATTGATGCCGGACTGCTGTGCAAAGCACTTAAGGCATGCATCGGCGACTTTGTATGGAAAGACTGCAACATGAACGGACAACAGGATCCTGGTGAACCAGGTATGCCGTGCATTACAGTGCAGCTTTATCAATGGGGCAGCACTGACGTCTTCAGATCAACTGTAACTAATTCAAATGGAAAATATTCCTTCTGCGGTCTTGAACCCGGCGACTACTATGTTAAATTCATACTGCCCGACTGCTACAGATTTACTGTAAAGGACAAGGCGGGCGTCAATGATACTCTCGATTCAGATGCCGATCCCAATACCGGAAAAACAGATAAAATTACTCTCACCGGTACAAATAACTTTTCAATTGATGCCGGAATGTATCCAACTAACTTAAGCAAAGGTATTGTCAGGGGACCTGAAATACCGGCCGAATTCGCTCTGCAGCAGAACTACCCGAACCCGTTTAACCCCACAACTACAATCGAGTTCGCAGTCCCCGCCGATGGGCAATATACACTTAAAGTATTTAATGCCCTGGGCCAGGAAGTTGCAACACTCCTCAATGAGCAGATCCCTGTAGGCTACCATATGGTAGTATTCGACGCCTCCAGACTGCCTTCAGGAGTTTATATCTACAGATTAAGCGGAAATAACATTGTCATGGTTAAAAAAATGCTGCTGGCAAAGTAATTTCCGTTGTAAAATTGTCCTTCAATTAAAAGGGCTGCCCCGTAAAGGCAGTCCTTTTTTATTTTTGGCACTTCCCTGCCCCTCCTTGCGGTATGCTGCTTCATCGGGCCCCTATAATAAATCTCCCCACTTTTTCCCCTTATTATTTTTATAAAAGTACTCTTCGTTACTTTTTATAGTTTATTGATTATACTATCTAAAAGAATAGAACTTATGAGATAATTTGACTATAATCTTAAAATATAACATCAGGATATTGAGACTTCATTTAATAAGACTGTAAATAGTGGAAAAACGAAAAAAGCTTTTATTGATATTAAGCATTATTGGCCCCGGCCTGATTACAGTTAATGCTGGAAACGATGCAGGCGGAATAGCAACCTATGCCACAGTTGGAGCTTCCTACGGCTATAAAATGCTTTGGGGACTGCTGCTCATCACATTCAGTCTGGCCATTATCCAGGAGATGAATGCCAGAATGGCAGTTGTGACCGGAAAAGGACTGGCAGACCTGATAAGAGAAAACTTTGGAATTAAACTTTCCGCTTTTGCCATGATTACTCTTTTTATTGCTAACTTTGGAGTATGTGTGGGCGATTTTGCAGGTGTGGCTGCAAGTCTTGAATTGTTTGGAATAAGTAAATACATTTCTGTCCCGGTAACTGCAGTCCTGGTCTGGCTTCTGGTTACAAAAGGCACTTATTCGGCGGCAGAAAAAGTATTCCTTGCATTTACACTGGTATTTTTTACC
>JBLNEL010000263.1:0-2560 GCA_050262615.1 Bacillota bacterium | reverse complement strand
GGATTTGGATAGTTCTGCTCGAGTGAGTATTCTCTTACTGATACTGTCTCATCTTTCTTTACTGCTGATGTGGCTGTTGTCTTAAAGCCCCAGGTCTGTGTCCAGTCACTCTGACCTAGTGAATTAATTGACTTAACGTGCCAGTAGTAGATCTTATTAGTAGTAAGTCCTTTCAGAGCAACAAGAGTATCTGTTACAGTTGTATCAAGTATAATGTTTGTAGTCATTGTTGACTGTGTACCTACCTGTACTCTGTAGGAAGTTGCCTTATCCTGCTTTAACCATTTAAGTGTTGGATTTAACGGGATATCACCGGCAGTATGTTTTGGTTCAGCCAAAGTCGGGTAAACAGGAATACCGGATTCAAACTGAAAGACTGGAGACCATGCACTTGATCCGCCAATTCCTGAAGTTTTAACTCTCCAGTAATATTTAGCAGCCGGATCAATTCCGTAAACTGCAATTGTAGTTGCCTTCAGTTCAAAGTAATTAGTTGTAATCTGTGTAAATGCAGCATCTTTCGCTACCTGCAGCTGGTAAGACTGAGCCAGCGGATCTGCGCTCCATTTAAGGACAGCATAGGTTGATTGTGATCTGTCCTTATCAGCAGGTGAAGTCAGAACAGGTGTAGCAGGAATCTGATCAGGCAGATTAACCTGAATAACATTACTCATTGCGCTTTCATTTGAATAGCGGTCAAAAGCGGTGACTACATAATAGGACCCACTAGTAACTGAATAATGTCCCTCATTCTGTGAAAATACTGTTTGTCCTGTATAGCCGAACATTTTTGTTGGATCATCCAGGTCAGCACTGGCAGGCTGATTTGTATTTAGTCTATAGATCACATAAACCGTAGCTGTATCGCCGTCAGTAGCCGGAGCCGGTTTATTCCATAAAAATTCATATTTACCGGTTGAAGTGTTCTTTTCAAATCTGAAGTTAGTCGGAGCATTCGGCTTCTTGCTGCTTCCCGGAAGCCAGCTCATCTTTGGAGTTATCGCAGGATATACATAATAGTTGTGCATAAGTGAATCTGTACAGCCTGCAAAGTTTGATTGTGTAAGGCTCTTTGAGCTGAAATAAACTTCACCTTTAACAGTTGGAACTGTTCTATTGGTTTTAATTTCCCAGCCAAGCTCATTAGGAGTAAACCCGCTTTCAGTGTATCTGTAAGCCGGAGCACCGATATATAAGTGTCTGCCGTTTAATGTTGAAGCACCAGACCATGAGCCGAGGTTTCCATTATATTGTACCCAGTATAGCTGGGGCATGATGTAATCAATATACGGTGTTCCTGTATGCGCTGTACCTGTTGTATCTGTATAATTTCCTGCAAGCCAGCCAAAAGCATCACAATAGATCTCCTGGTTAACAGAAGGATTTCCAGATGGACTTATACCAAACTTGACCCAGGGTTTTACTGCTTTAATGCTATCGTTGATCATAGTTAAGAGCAGGTTTACATTATTTTTGCGCCACAAAGCCCTGTCTGTAAATTTACCCTTATACAAATTAAATGATGCATCATCATTAAAAGCACCATATGAAGCATAAGGATAGAAATAATCGTCAAAATGAATTCCATCGACATCATAGCGTCTTACGATATCCATGATGACTTTAATAAGATATGCCCTTACTTCAGGCAGTGCAGGATTAAGAAAACGGTATTCTGAACCGTTACACTTTATTATCCATTCCGGGTGAAGTTTAGTAACGTGGTTGGATGATACAGCATTCGGGTCGTCAGTTGAACCAACAGCTCTGTATGGGTTTAACCAGGCATGAAGTTCCATTCCGCGTTTGTGTGACTCCTGAATTGCAAACTGCAATGGGTCGTAGTTTGGATCAGAAGGAGCCTTTCCCATTTGACCTGTAAGGTATGTCGACCATGGTTCTAGAGTGCTTTTGTAAACAGCATCGCATTTAGGTCTGACATGGAAAAACATTGCATTCATTCCGTAGCTCTTATGAGCATCAAGTATTTGTGTAAGCTGACCTTTCTGTGCAGCGATATCACTTGCAGTTGTGCCGGATGTTCCAGGCCAGTCGATACCAAGAGAAGCGATCCATACGCCTCTGAGTGCATATTTCTGCGAAGGATACTGTGAAAATAATTGAGTAGAAACAGCAAAGATCAATAAAAAGTAGAGATTTTTTTTCATGGGCAACCAAGCTATTTGTTCATTAAATCGTTTGTTGTGCGTTAAGATAAGAAAAACTTTTTAAAAATGGAGATGAAAAAAAACTCTTTTTTTCTTTAATTTTTTAATTGCTTTTAAATAAAAAGACAGAATGTATAATTTAGAGAATGAAATAAAAAACCTCAGTAACATTGTTTCAGATACTGAGGCTTTTAGAAAACCTGTCTTTCAGAGTTCAGATATCTTTAGATATCAGGTCCCCTGATTTTTTGATTTTAGGTACTACCACTGTTTTTACTTCAGAAGTGTCATCTTATGGCTTAGTATTACACCATTTGACTGAAGCTGGTAGATATAGATTCCTGATGAGAGGTTTTGTGCATTGAACCTTGTCGAGTAATTGCCTGACCTCA
>JBLNEL010000262.1:0-3777 GCA_050262615.1 Bacillota bacterium | reverse complement strand
GCTTTTAACCTTTTCTTTTCCCGGAAACAACATTATTACATAAATACCGGCAAAAGGTTTGTCAAAACTAGATTTTGATCAACTAGTAATTCTTAAACTCCTCTTAGGCATCGAGGGCATTGGTTCTTCAAGAATCCGCCAACTTTATTCTCATTTCAAATCCTTTGAAAAAATTGCACGTGCAGGCTATGACTCCCTTATAGAAGTCGATCATATAAGCCATATCCTGGCTAAGAAAATATTCCATACCTTCCGGTCCCGTCAGGACAGTGTTAAATCAAAGATCAGTCATGATCTGAAAGATCTGTGTAAAATTAAGGCCAGAGTTATAACCTTCTGGGATGATGAATATCCGGAAATTTTAAGAAATATTTACGACCCGCCTTTGATCCTTTATGTTATCGGTTCGCTTTCTGAGCCTGATGAGCATCTGATAGGAATAGTCGGTACTAGGAACCCAAGCTATTATGGAAAAGCTCAGACAGAGAGATTTGCAGATTTTTTAAGCCGGCAGAAATTAACAGTTTTAAGCGGCATGGCTCGGGGCATTGACTCTATTGCCCACAGAGCAGCTCTGAAAAATAATTCGCGTACTATTGCGGTAATCGGCTCCGGGCTTGACATTATTTACCCGCCTGAAAACAAAACTCTGTTTTATGAAATTGCTGAAAAGGGCGCTGTTATTAGTGAATACGATCTGGGCACCGGACCAGATGCAATGAATTTCCCCAGAAGAAACCGGATTATATCAGGATTGTCTTTAGCTATACTTGTCGTCGAATCTGCTCTGTCTGGCGGAGCAATGCAGACAGCTTCATATGCCTTTGATCAAAATAAAGAAATATTTGCAATACCAGGAAATCTGGGATCGGTAAAAAGTGATGGGACTAATATGTTAATTAGAAGGGATATGGCCAGACTGGTAACCTCACCTGAAGATATGCTATATGACCTTGGAATTAAAGTGTGTGCTGATATCAATCAAAACCTGGCACCGAAAAATATTGAGCTCAACCTCTTTGAAGAGAAACTGATCAGATGCCTTGATAATGAGCCTAAACAAATTGACGTGATTTCCGCTTCCTCTTCCCTCTCTATGGCAGATTGTCTGGTCTACCTGCTTGCACTGGAATTTAAAGGATTAGTAAGACAATATCCGGGGAAAATGTTTTCGCTTACATAAAGTAATTCTTCTTACTTATTGTACTTCTTTATGGTCTGCCAGAGGGACTTTAATCTGTCTTTGAGGTTCTTTTCCTGACCGTTTTCTGTAGGGTAATAGTACTGTATTGTCTTTATCTCGTCGGGAAGATAACTTTTTTCTACAAAATGATTTTCAAAGTCATGAGGGTACTGGTAACCGCTTGAGTAGCCAAGCTGCTTCATCAGACCTGTTGGAGCATTCCTCAAATGAAGAGGAACTGGATAAAGAGGCCGGTTTCTTACATCAGCAATGGCTTTTTCAATTCCCATATATGAAGCATTGCTCTTTGGCGAAGAGGCCAGATAAGTAACACATTGTGCAAGTATTATTCTTGACTCAGGCATCCCGATTTTATTTACTGCATTAAAACAAGCATCTGCCAGCAGCAGCGCATTTGGAGAGGCATTACCTATATCCTCAGAAGCAAAGATTATCATACGGCGGGCAATAAACAACGGATCTTCTCCTCCTTCAAGCATTCTTGCCATCCAGTATAAAGCAGCATCAGGATCACTGCCGCGTAAACTTTTTATAAATGCAGAAATTATGTTATAATGCTCTTCCCCTGCTTTATCGTAAATTATATTCTTTTTTTGAACAACGTTCTCAATAACACTTTGATCAATTTTTATCTTTTCAGAATTTATCTCCTGAATAACAGCGGCTTCAAATATATTCAGAAGCGTCCTTGCATCTCCTCCTGAAACATAGAGCAGAAAATCCAGATCAATTTCTTCAATTTTCAGAGAGGAAAGAAATTCATCAGTTTTTATCGCAAAGTCTACGATATTCTCCAAATCCTTTTTTGTAAGTTCTTCAAGTACGAAAATTCTTACTCTGGATCTAAGCGCTGGAATTACTTCAAATGATGGATTCTCAGTAGTTGCGCCTATAAGAATAATAAGCCCCGATTCAACTGCTGATAAGAGCGCATCCTGCTGCGATTTATTGAAACGGTGAATTTCATCAATGAAAAGTATAGTCCGCTTATGAAATTCACGGTTCTTTTGAGCTATTGAAATGATATCTCGTATATCCTTAACCCCAGAGGATACGGCATTTATCTGAAAGAATTCTGATTTTGTCTGAGATGCTATTATACGCGCTATAGTGGTCTTTCCGGTTCCGGGAGGTCCCCAAAGTATAAATGAGCTAAGTGAATCACTCTCTATCATCCGCCTGATTGGTTTACCAGTACCAAGTAAAGCCGACTGCCCCTGAAACTCACTCAAGTCTTTTGGCCTTACTCGTTCAGCAAGCGGAATTGAAGGTATTTCTTTTCTTTGACTCAAAAAAGTGACCCTGACTTCTTAATATATCATTGTTTTTACTAAAGACTAAAAATTAACTTACTTTTCAACAACCTTAAATACTTTTTCATTTTTACGGATCATATTGTATTTCTCCCTGGCAACTCTTTCAATCTTTGCATCCTTTGTCTTCAGAGAGTCAATCTCAGATCTTAATGCTTCATTCTGTTTGTCTACACTATCGATATCTTCCTTTAATCTGGAAGTCTGAGTCTTAAGCTCATAATACCTTAAAAAACCAAATTTATAGAAAAGGAAGAAAGTAATGCCAATAAATAGCAGTACTGCAGATACTACGATTAGTATTTTTTTATTTATCTTGGGAAAAAACATCTTCATAATGCCAGATTAATTATTTTTTCCAATAATTGTCCAAAACTGATACCAACGGCTTTTGCCATTTTAGGAACCAGCGAGGTGCCTGTCATACCGGGTAAAGTATTAGCCTCCAAACAGTAGCTTATATTCTCGGCTGACAATCTGAAATCAATCCTTCCATAACCGCTGCATCCTAAAGACTGAAAGGCAAGCAGCGACTGTTCCTGCAATTGCTTGCTGACTTCTTCAGGAAGATCAGCAGGAACTATATACTCGCTCATTCCGGAAGTATATTTGCATTCATAGTCATAATAGCCGTGTTTCGGCCTGATCTCAAGAACAGGCATCACCTGATCTTCAAGAACAGCAACAGTCAGTTCACGGCCTGGAATAAATTCTTCAACCAATGCCTTCTCTGAAAATTGAAGCGCAAGTATTACCGCATTTTCAACATCATTATCTGTCTTACATACAGTTAGACCAATTGTCGATCCCCCTTCATTGGGCTTGATAATACAAGGATAACCTATCTGACTATTTATTTTTTCTTTAATAAGTCCATAGTCGTTTTCATTTTTTGCAATAACAAACCATTTAGGTGTCACCACATTATAATGCTGGAACATTATCTTTGTCATTGCTTTATCCATTGCTAATGAACTGGCAAGAACTCCTGAACCAGTATATTTAATCCCGCGTAATTCTAGAAGCGACTGAATTGTGCCATCTTCGCCCCATTTACCATGTAGACCTAAAAATACAAGATCTATTCCATCAAGAAGATCTGAATTGATAGCAGTGATGCAGTTCCTGTTGTTTATCTCTGAAAAGTCCTCTGATTTGAAAAAATCCTCCTCCTTTTCGGGCTGGTTTAACCCATAACCAGGATCAATTAACTTAACCTTATAACCCAGACTTTTTAGCTCATTATATATAGCTCTTGAT
>JBLNEL010000261.1:0-33931 GCA_050262615.1 Bacillota bacterium | reverse complement strand
GAAATCAGGAAAAAATTTCTTTATATCTTTACTGTAAAACTCCAGAAACTTGCTTAAAAGAGGATCCTTTGGATTATCATACTCAATATAACTGAAATAGTCCTTCCTTTTTGAAAGCTGTATAATGTAATAAACATTTACTACAGCAATAAAACTGTTTACGGCCAGTACCGGGTAAGCCCCTACCCAAATGCCGTAGATTGAAAAAATTACTGCACCTAAAAGATTTATCCACCGCAGTTTCCAGATGTTGCTCATTGTTAATGAAATGGCAACTAGTATCGAAGCTGCATATCCAACTATTTCAGCTATACTCAAAACAATTCCCTCACAAAATCATTTTATAATTATTAATTAAACAATCAGGTAAACCTCTTTCTTATTTTTCTCCAGATACCTGTTCCCAAAATCTGATTGGCATTAACAAGTATGTTCCTTATAACCATTAAAACATCCTTGTCGCCTGCCCAGTGCTTATAGAGCAGCTGAGGATTAATATTATTTATAAACTGATCGAGAACAAGTGCGCTTACTGCTACATCATCCAGATAGCCCAGTGGACCAAAAACTAATTCAGGAATAAAATCCAGCGGAGAAACAAAATAAGCTATTGCTGCTCCAAGTTTGATCTTGCTTGAAATCGGTACTTCAGAATCTAATGCAAGCCTGATAAGCAGGTGAAAAATATCGGGCGCAAGCATTACATAATCACTCCACTTCTCATCCTTGCCTGCTTTCTTTTCTGTCCAATCCTTGATCTGCACTCTTAATTTCTGATAAAAATCCTTCTGTTTTGTATCCATAAGACCTTCAGAGTTTAGTGTGAAAATATACTAAATTATTTAGATATCTATTTGTTTATTAATAAGATTCCATTTCTGGAAAACCACTGAATTGTTCCTCCATTTAATAATCTATAAATAAAATCCAGAATTATCAGTGTTAAGAATCGGTTTATTTTGTTTTCTTTTATACTCTGAATCCATAGAGCCGGACATCTCATCTTTACAAAATATCGAAATTGTCTTAGCTTTGTATATCATCAATAATATTTCAGGCAATATGAAACAGTTCTTTAAGTTTATGTTCGCTTCAATGCTCGGAACAATCCTGGTCTTTGTTCTGGCATCACTGGCATTCTTTACATTTTTGATACTCCTGGTCTCAGGACTTCAGAAAGAAAAAACCGAATCGATCTCACCAAATACTGTACTTGAGATCAAACTTGATTCACCTCTGCCCGACAGAACCATCTGGGAACCTTTCTCTGGTTTCAGATTTAATTTTAAGATAAATAAGCAGCTTGGCCTTAATACGGTAATTGCAAATATCAGAAAAGCAAAGTCAGATAATAATATCAAAGGAATTTATCTTGACCTTAATGACTTTTCTGCCGGGGGACTGGCTACTATAGAAGCCGTGCGCAGAGAACTGGTTGAATTCAAAAAATCAAAAAAGTTTATAATCGCCTATGGCAATATGATCTCTCAGGGCGCTTATTATCTGGCTACTGTTGCAGACAGGATCTATATGCCGCCTGCTGGCAGCCTCGATTTTAAGGGGATCAGTGCTGAACTTACTTTCTTTAAGAATACACTCGATAAACTTGAAATTGAACCTCAGATATTCCATTACGGAAAGTACAAAAGCGCTATCGAACCATTTAAGTTCGATAAGATGAGCGACGCTAACCGTCAGGCTACCTCGGCACTCTTAAATTCGGTTTATATTAATATGCTTAATAATATTAACCTGAGCCGTCACCTTTCTTTTGATTCCCTGAAAAACGCCGCTGATAAATTTCTGATACAGTTTCCTGAAGATGCAAAGAAGTATAGGTTCGTTGACTCTTTGATTTATTTCGATCAGGTGCTGGATGAACTTAAAATAAAATCAGGCGTAGACAAGGACAAGAAATTAAGAAGGATTTCTATACAGGAATATACTGACGTAAAACCCTCCCAGTCAGGCTCCTCTTCAAATAAAATTGCTGTCATTTACGCCAATGGCGAAATCCGCAATACAGACGGAGATGAAAGTACAATCGGATCGGATAATATTACAGAAGCTATAAGAAAGGCCAGAAACGATCAGTCGGTAAAAGCAATCGTTATGCGCGTAAATTCACCCGGCGGTGACGCTTTAATAGCAGATATTATCTGGCGCGAGGTCGAGGTTGCCCGCCAAAAGAAACCTTTTATTATTTCAATGGGTAACTACGCTGCCTCTGGCGGCTATTATATTTCATGCGCTGCCGATAGCATTGTGGCTGAACCTACTACTATTACAGGTTCAATCGGAGTATTTGGAATTATTCCTAATATGCAGGCTTTCTTTAAAAATAAACTTGGCGTAACATTCGACAGGGTAAATACTGGTAAATATTCTGACCTGGGAAGTATTACCAGACCTTTGACTGCAGATGAAAAACAGTTCGTTCAAAAAGAAATTGATCATATCTACGAGATCTTCGTCAATAAGGTCGCTCAGGGCAGAAAGAAAACTTTTGAGCAGATTCACCAAATAGCTCAGGGTAGGGTATGGACAGGCCTTCAGGCTAAAGAACTTGGACTGGTTGACGTTATTGGCGGATTGGATGATGCAGTAAAAATTGCGGCTCATAAGGCACACCTCAGCCAATACAGAATAGTTGAATACCCGGGAGTTAGAGGATTTTTTGAAAAGGTTATGGATGATTTTGCCTCTGAGGCAGAAACAGCTTACCTTAAATATAAACTCGGTGATAGCTACAAGTACTTCAATAAGATCCGGAACTTAGACTATATTCAGGGAATTCAGGCAAGAATACCTTTTGAAATGGATATCCACTAGTAGAAAATACGTATAAAAAATATCCCTCTTTCTCAGATTCTGCGGGAAAGAGGGATCTTTTATGGTTAAATAAAATAACTATACAAATAAAGGCGCAAGTACAAGTGTAAGCGTGCTTAAGAGTTTAATAAGCACATGAAGCGATGGCCCTGCCGTATCCTTAAACGGATCACCAACAGTATCTCCAACAACTGAAGCCTTATGCGGCTCGGTATGCCTTCCGCCATATGCTCCTGTTTCTATATATTTCTTCGCATTATCCCAGGCTCCGCCGCCATTGTTAAGAAATAGCGCAAATAATATACCTGTAATGGTTCCAACCATAAGGTACCCGCCTACTACCTCGGCTCCGCTGGCCCCGTTTGGATTACTGGCTCCTCCGCCTAAATAATATATGTACTTGAAGACCAGCCCTACTCCTACAGTAAGACCAACTACCAGCAACCCCGGAACAACCATCTTTTGCAGTGCAGACTTGGTCGCTATATCAACACATTGACCATAATCAGGCTTTGATGTACCTGCCATTATACCAGGATTATTCCTGAACTGATCCCTTACGTTCCTTATGATTGCATAGGCCGCCTTACCAACGGCTTTTATCGCCAGCGATGAGAATATATAGACCAGCATCGCTCCAAGTATAGCACCTACAAATACCTCGGGTTTATTAAGATTTATTACACCCTGAAACCCCGGCATATAATTTCTTACTTCATCAATATAAGCCCCAAACAGCAGAAAGGCTGCAAGTGCTGCTGAACCGACTGCATAGCCTTTGGTTAATGCTTTTGTGGTGTTTCCTACTGAATCTAGCCTGTCTGTCTTCCTGCGGATTGACTCCTCCTGCTGACTCATCTCCACAATGCCGCCGGCATTATCTGTGATCGGACCAAATGTGTCCATGGCTAGAATGTATGCAGCCGTTCCTAGCATTCCCATTGTAGCAACAGCTGTTCCAAATAAACCCCCGTCTCTTAACCCTGAGGTCTGACCAAGAAAATATGTGCTTACTATTCCCGCACCAATTATAACGGCTGGAAAACCGGTCGACTCCATGCCTACTGCCAGCCCTGCAATAATATTTGTGGCAGATCCTGTCTGTGAAGCCTCTGCAATGTACTTTACAGGCCTGTACTTGTACTCTGTATAATATTGGGTTAGATATACAAAAGCTAATGATATCAAAATTCCTATCGCTCCGCAAAAGAAGAAATTCAGATAATGATCACCTAAAAGCCACCTTGAGGCAATAAAGAAACCAATCGTTGCAAGTGAGGCAGTAACATAAAACCCCCGGTTAAGTGCCTTCATCGGGTCTTCTTCTTCATTCGTCTTTACTACCAGTATCCCTATAATTGAGGCTATTATTCCAAAGGCACGGGCAACTAACGGAAAAAGTAATACCGATATAAGCGTAAGTCCCTGCGACTGGAAAATATCTATATTTGCCCTGTAAAGCCCTGCAGCTAAGATCATGGCTCCTATGTTTTCTGCCGCTGTCGATTCAAACAGATCCGCTCCACGGCCTGCACAATCACCTACATTGTCACCAACCAGATCGGCTATTACAGCTGGATTCCTTGGATCATCTTCAGGAATACCTGCTTCAACTTTGCCTACCAGGTCAGCACCAACATCAGCTGCTTTGGTATAAATACCCCCGCCAAGCTGCGCAAATAATGCCACGAAACTGGCTCCGAATCCGTAACCTACAATCAGCAGTGGTATCTTTGAAGGATCATCCGTTATTCCCATGCGGTTTACTAGCAGAAAAAGCCCTGCAACACCTAATAAACTCATCGCAACTACAAAAAACCCGGCAACGGCACCCCCTCTGAGTGCAATCTGAAGGGCACCATTCATACTTTTTGTCGCAGCTGCAGCAGTCCTTATATTTGACCTGATTGCAATCCACATCCCCATATACCCTGCAGCTACTGAACATGCAGCCCCAAGTACAAAGGAGATCGTTGTCCATAAAGCCAACTGCCCCGGATTTACCGGATCATGAGGATTGGATTGTCTGAGAAATGCGTAGATAATGTAGATAATTGCGGCTAATGCAACTGCAAGATATACAATAGTCGTATACTGGCGCTTTAAGAATGCCTCGGCTCCAACTTTTATTGCGTTCGAGATTTCCTGCATTCTTTCACTTCCGGTATCCTGCCTTAAAATATATCTTATAAGGTATGCAGCAAATAAGAGTCCCAAAATGCTTATTGCCAAAATCAGATTGGCTTCCATTCAATAGCCTCCTATCTAGTTGTAATTTAACCCTTTATGTAGAAGATAAGATATTATTTTGACAAAAACCTCAGAGATAAAAAATTATTTTAAAATCAAAGGGTTTTAATTAAATCTAATTGCATCTTTAAGCTGAATGTACGATTTTCGTAGTTTAGTGGAATTTCTAAGTCCTTTCTAATAGCAGCATTATTGACGTAATTAATCTTATTTACATAATAGAAAATAGGTGTTAAGTATGAAGCAACTGTTTGCAAAAAAGCCGCTTTCTCTTCTTCTGGAGGAAATGAAGGGGGAAAACCGCTTGCGCAGGATACTTGGTCCTGTAGCCCTTACATCACTCGGAGTTGGTGCTATTATAGGTACCGGTATATTTGTTCTGACAGGTGTGGCGGCCCATGATAAGGCAGGCCCGGCTATTATCCTCTCATTTGTCGTCTCAGGCCTGGCATGCGTCTTTGCCGCTCTTTGCTATGCAGAGTTTGCTTCTATGGTGCCTGTGGCTGGCTCAGCTTATACTTATGCCTACGCTACTCTGGGTGAACTCTTTGCCTGGATCATTGGATGGGACTTAATACTGGAATATGCTGTCGCCTCTGCAACCGTGGCTCATGGCTGGTCACATTATTTTCAGGACTTTATTGGAATCTTCGGCTTCCAGCTTCCGCATGGCATGACCAGGGCACCCTTCGACTTCGACCCGGTCACCGGCGCACTCGGCTCAACCGGTACGGTCGTTGACCTGCCTGCAATTATTATTGCTGCAATTATTACAGCTATCCTTGTAAAAGGTATAAGAGAAAGCGCCGGCTTTAATGCCGCAATGGTGATCCTTAAACTTGTTATTGTTTTGTTTGTTATCGTCGTTGGCGCAATGTATATCGATACGGCAAACTGGACAAAAAACTTCGCCCCTTTCGGCTTTACAGGCGTTAGCTTGTTTGGTAAAACTGTCTTTGGACAAACCGGCCTTGGCGGCGCCCCGGTTGGCATGCTGGCTGCAGCTGCTACAATATTCTTTGCCTACATAGGCTTCGATTCAATTTCAACACACGCCGAGGAGGCAAAAAACCCTAAACGGGATGTCCCGATCGGTATAATTACTTCTCTCCTTATCTGTACGATCCTCTATATCGCTGTCGCTGCTGTCTTAACCGGCATGATCCCTTACGATAAAATTGATATCGACGCCCCGGTTTCTAATGCATTTAAACAGATCGGTCTTCCCTGGGCACAGCTTATTATCTCTTTCGGCGCACTTGCCGGCATCACTTCGGTCTTGCTCGTAATGATGCTCAGCCAGCCTAGAATATTCCTTGCAATGGCACGCGATGGACTTGTACCCCAAAGCTTTTTTGGCGCCGTCCATGAAAAATTCCGTACTCCCTGGAAATCTACTATTCTTACTGGCATCTTTGTCGCTATACTGGCCGGATTACTGCCCTTAAGAATCCTTGCTGAACTGGTAAATATAGGTACTTTATTCGCATTTGTAATCGTCTGCTCGGCTGTTCTTATTATGCGCAAAACACATCCTGAGGCTGAAAGACCTTTTAGATCACCATGGGTACCATTTGTTCCAATTGCCGGTATTCTTACCTGCCTGATGCTTATGTTCTCTCTGCCGGGAGAAAACTGGCTCAGACTCTTTATCTGGCTGGCTCTCGGATTTATTATTTACTTCGGCTACGGTAGAAAACATAGCGTAATGCATAAAAGAATACTCTCAGGAGAATATGAAGTGGAAAATTCTAAGAAATAATACTCTGTAAGAAATATTATTTTCTTAGAAATAACTTTCCTCTGAAATTGACTTTTCTTTGGTTATATCGGCGCTGAAGACTTCCTTCAGCGCCTTTTTTTATTTCCTCAAAATATCCTCCCGGCCTCCCGGATTCCCCCTTATATTCCGCTTAATAAAAAAACTGGATTTACGATAATATCCTCATAGTTCAATCTTTTAAAGGAAACAATCATTATTAAGGAAACGCATGAAAAAACTTTCTATTATTTTATTATCCTTTTTGACTTTTGCTTCAGTTAATATAGCACAGGAAAAACCTTCACAGGAAAAGCCTTCACAGGAAAAGCCTTCACAGGAAAAGCCTTTGGACCTTCAGCCCAAGATTACTGGCGATGCGCGTACCTGGCTGGATATGGACCTGACAAAGAATCAGGGAAATTTTATGGTCAGAAACGCAAGAATTATGGCCTCCGGCAATGTAAGCGAGTTTGTAAGCTATAGATTTCTTTTTGATCTGGCTTCTTTGACTAAAACATCAACAAAAACTGACACATTAAATGGAAGAAAATTCCTTACCGACGCATCGACTGACCTTGGAATTCTTAACGATGCTTTTATTTCTGTTAAACCTGTCTCAAAGCTTTCTTTAACTTTAGGTCAGTTTAAGGTTCCTTTCAGCACCGAAAACCTGATTTCTACTAATTCACTCCCATTTTCAAACCGGCCTCTGCTCTCAGCTAGGATAAGCCCTGATATCTATGACATTGGCTTTATGGCTTCATACAGCCTCCCAACTCCTGTCCCGGTTGATATCGATGCTGCTGCTTTTAATGGCACCGGACAGAATAAAGCCGAAAACGACCGGACAGACAACTACGCATTCCGCGCTGTTATTAAGCCTGTTCCAGAAGTGAACTTCTCTGCAAATTACGCCGGCGGCATTCTGCAGGGAAATAAAGTTAAAATATTTGACCTCGGTGCAGGCTTTAAGTCAGGTAACCTGACTTTGGCTGGAGAATATGCAAAGAGAAGTACCACTATCTCTGCAAAAGATGTTTCATTGGATTCATATTTTGCATATGCAGTCTATGACCTCCCGTTAAATACCGATTTTATTAAATTTATCAGCCCTGCCTGCAGATATGAATACTTCGAGCCCAACTCAAATGTATCAAACGATCAGGTAAAAAAGTTTACAGCCGGACTTACTTTCAGCTTTGCAAAACTAACATTTGCTCATTTCAGACTGAATTATGAGAAATTCCTTTACAAAGATGAATATAAAGGTACAGATAAAAGCTCCGACAGACTGATTACCGAATTCCAAATCCGATTCTAACCTGATTTAAAAAATTAAGAATTAAGAGTTAAGAATTATAAACTGAAAGTTATAAATCTCCTATGACTTTTAATTCTTAATTCTTAATTCTTAATTCTTAATTCCACTTGTTTTCTTCTCCAATTTTTCCCACGTTTGCATATTATCTGACTACTTAAACTTTTAATTTTTTGATTTTGCAGGGAGTAAACCATATGATCAGCAGAGTAAAACTGGGACTATTGGCATTGAGCACTTTTTTTGCTTTTTCTTCTACAGGTTTTTCGCAGCAGGAAGAGACACCAGTTCAGCAAAAATCGCTCGCCGTAACTGTCTACAATGCAAACCTGGGCGTTGTAAAGGATACCAGAACCTTAAAGATTGCATCCGGCAGATCTGAAATCGCTATCAGAGACGTCGCACAGCTTATTGATCCGACAAGTGTCCATATTAAACTTGACGGCGAGGTAATTGAACAAAATTACCAGTATGACCTTGTAAGTGCAGCGAAGATACTGCAGAAATATATCGATAAACCTGTTCAGCTGATCAGCGATAAAGGCGAAGCCCTCGAAGGAAAACTCCTCTCTGCCAGCGACCAGATCGTCCTGCAGAAAAAAGAAGGGGGACTTATTATGATCCCTAACCTTACTAATTACCGCATTTCCGTAGGCTCTCTGCCTGAGGGCCTGATAACCAGACCTACTCTTATCTGGACCGTGGATTCAAAGTCCGCAAAAAACCAGGATGTGGAGATTTCTTACCAGACTGGCGGTATGAACTGGCATGCTGAATATGTCGCCGTACTGAATGATAACGATACTAAACTTGACTTAAACTCCTGGGTAAGCATAATGAATGAATCGGGTACCACATATAACGATGCAGAATTAAAGCTTGTCGCAGGCGATGTGAATTTGGTCAGCCAGAGAAATCAGATGCCTTTAAGAAAAGATATGGCATATGCCCAGGAACAGGCTGGCGCACCTCAGTTTCAGGAAAAAGAATTCTTCGAATATCATATCTATAACCTCCAGCGGCCTGCAACTCTGAATAATAACGAGACTAAACAAATATCACTCTTCCAGGCAGAAAATGTAAATATTACAAAAAAGTTCCTCTATAAAGGCGGCATCGGAAGCTATTACCCTATGGGACAGGGAGGACAAAAACAAAAGGTTTCTGTTGCAGTAGAGTTTGAGAATAAATCGGCAAATAACCTCGGCATGCCTATGCCTAAAGGTAAGGTCAGACTCTATAAATCCGATGGAAAAACTATCGAATTTATAGGTGAAGATATGATCGACCATACACCAAGAGACGAAAGAGTAAAACTTAAGATTGGAGATGCCTTTGATATCGCTGTTGAAGACATCCAGACTGATAATAAACGTATTTCCGACAGAGTATATGACCAGTCTTATGAAATTACTTTCAGAAATAGAAAAAAAGAGGATATAGTTATTGAAGTGGAAAGATACCTCGGCCTTAACTGGGAAATTCTTTCATCTTCTATTGATTACCAGAAAAAAGACGCACAAAATATATTATTTAAGGTTCCGGTTGCTAAAAACGGCGAAACTAAACTGAAATTTTCAGTCAGATATTCCTATTAGTTCTCAATATAAACTGATGATGAATATAAACTGATAAATAAAAATACCTGAAAAGGGAATTAAACCGGTTATTTGACTGAACTCGTAAAAACAGTAAATATTTGATCTTTTGTGTTTTAATTTTTACCTTATTCAATCAAGTCTGTGGTTAGCAGATTTATTAGACTTTTTTGTATTTTAGGAACCTAAAATAAAATTAACTTAATATATGGAGTACTAATGAAAAGATCTTTGTTCCTTGTGCTGATAATTGCTGCTTTCGGATTATCGGCCTGCAACAAAAAAGAAGAACCCAAAGCTGAAGCCGGAACAAATGCAGCTAATGCTGCTCATTCGGCAAAGGTTTTAGATAAAATAGATGCTTCAAACTACAGCTATCTTCAGGTTTCTGAAAATAATTCAACTTACTGGATAGCTGTCCCGCAAATGCCTGTCCAGAAAGGTGAAACCGTACAGTTCTCAAAATCAATGGAAATGAAAAACTTCCATAGCGAAACCCTGAACCGTACCTGGGAGTCAATCCTTTTTGTTTCTGATTGTGTTAAAGAAGGACATGGACAAATGTCAGCCAATGGCGGTATGCAGATGCACCCGCAGGTTACCTCTGCTCCTGAAAAAATTACTGTTGACCCTGTAAAAGGAGGAAAAACAGTAGCTGAAATATTTTCACAGAAAAAATCACTCGAAGGAAAAACCGTTAAGGTCAGAGGTAAAGTAACTAAATATAATCCGGGCATAATGGACCGCAACTGGATACATCTGCAGGACGGCACTAACGATGCCGGTGCTTATGACCTTATGGTTACCAGTACTCAGGAAACTCAGCTTGGCAGCATAATTACTGTCGAAGGAAAAGTTTCTGTTAATAAGGACTTTGGCGCAGGCTATTCATACCCTGTAATTGTTGAAGATGCAAAAATAAGCAAGTAAAGTATCTTTTTAAAAAAAGAAATTATAATGAGGAGCGGAACTCTCTATGGATTCCGCTCTTACTTTATCCAGCCTGCCCTTTAAAATCTCTTTTTGCAATATTAAACCACTTTGTTTAAGAGACTTTCTATAAACTTAAAATCTTATCAGATACTGTTTCTCCAAAACTTATCTCTAAAACTCATTTTTCAAATCCAAAACCCATTTTTCAAATATTATTTTTACAGGTCTCTGTTTTCTTATTCCTGAAGCAATTTCCATTGACACAGCAGCTATTTAATAGTTATAATAAACTTATCACTATTTATATAATCATTAAATGGAGCTGAAAGTTATGAACAGACTTAAGAGTAGTATTTTTTGTTTTGCCTTGCTGATTATTTTTTCAGGCCCTTTGTTTGGACAAAGACACCCTGGAGGATTTGCTTCCCCAGGAGTAGTCGAATTAGGTGGCAGCCTCAGCTTTACCAGTACCACCGGCGTGGCAGGCGGCCAAACCGGCTCAAGCCGCTCTCTTTTTACATTCTCTCCTTATGCAGGAGTTTTTATTACAGACGGATTTGAACTTGGATTTAACCCGTTCCAGATTACCTCCGGCGATGGCTCCTCTTCAGTACTTATTTTACTGGCACCTTCCTATAATTTCAGGACAGCAAGCATCGCTTACCCGTTTATTGAAGCTCTTCTGGGCTATGCTTCGCAGTCAGACGGGTCCTCACGCAGCGGCTTTAGCTGGGGACTGCGCGGCGGCGCTAAACTTGCCGTAGGTGGCAATTCACTGCTTAATATTGGACTTCAGTACATTCAGGTAACTCTTGACCCTTCGGGTGCTACTTCACGTTATGGCTATAACCAGTTTGCATTTACTACAGGCTTTACTGTATGGTTTTAATATTGCTTGAACAATAAATTTTTTTTATGTTGCCGCTTATTATTTAATGAGGTGAAGAATATATGGAAAAGTCAGAACAGGCTGTAAATACTTTTACTGCAGGCGGATTTAACTGCGCCCAGTCAGTCTTTTCAACCTATAGTGAACATCTTGGATTTGATAGTCAGACAGCTCTTAAAATTTCCTGCTCCTTCGGCGGCGGAATGGGACATATTGGCGAGACTTGCGGCGCTGTAACCGGAGCTTTTATGCTCATAGGCTTAAAATATGGACAGATAAATCCCGAGGATACTGATTCCAAAGAAAAAGTCTACGCCCTGGTACAGGAATTTACCAGACAGTTTAAAGAACAATACGGATCAGTAAAATGTAAGGACCTTTTAGGGTGCGATATGAGCACTCCCGATGGATTAAAGTTTGTTAAAGAACGTGGTCTTACTAAAATGATCTGCCCGAAATATGTGCGCAGCGCCGCCAGAATAATTGAGAATTTACTCTTAAATGAAAATCAAAACAGTTAATAAAATACTTCACAAATTCCGGCCGCAAAAAGGCCGGAGTTTATGACTTTTTAATCAAGCTCAATATCTCCCGTAAAATTCCAAGTCATTCCTGAATCCTTCTGAAATATAGAAACTGGCTAAAAAAAAATCTGTTTATTCCGATGATATTATATAAAAATTTTATATTTGGCAATTATATGCTAATTACTGCTTAAGGCCGGGTGTACTAAAGAGACTAAACAGAAATAGACCGACTAAGAGACAAAAGAGGATTTTGAATGATTTTTAGAAAAATTAAGGATTTGGGGATACTGACTAAACTATTGGGGCTAATATTACTGGTAATTATACCGGTACTGCTTATTTTTTATTTCCATTTTATACCTACCATTGAAGAAAACCTGCTTGCCGACAGAAAAGATAAGGTTAAACACCTGGTGGAGGTCGCTTATGGCATAATTACCAGTAATGCCGAAAGAGTTAATACAGGCGAACTTTCCATTGATCAGGCTCAAAGCCTGACTGTAAAACAAATAAACCTTATCCGCTATGATGGAAAACAGTATTTCTTTATCAGCAATATGGACCTTAAACTCGTTGCAAATCCGGTAAGACAAAATCTTGTCGGAACCAGCGTGGCTGAATTAAAAGATGCCGATGGTATCAATATCTATCAGGAATTTAGAAATATAGCCCGTAGTGATCGTGAAGGTTTTTTTCAATACAGACAGATAAAACCGGGAGAAAAAGATCCCCTTCCAAAAATATCCTATGTTAAACTTTATGAACCATGGGGCTGGATAATCGGAACAGGTATGTATGTCGATAACGTTAAGCAGGAAATAGGAGAATTAAAAAGCAGCCTGCTCTTACCCCTCTGTATTGTAATTGCAGTGGCTCTGCTTATAGGATATCTTATAGCTTATTTGGTCTCAAGCAAAGTAAAGAAATTGGATGCCGCAGCAAAAAAAGTTGCATCCGGTGACTTTTCAGTTAATGTAAATATTGACTCTAAAGACGAGCTCGGAAGCCTTGCTGAATCGTTTAATAAAATGGTTAATCATATTTCAGATTCAGTTAAAGAAATAAAACAAAAAACCGAAGCAGCAGAAAACTCCAGATCTGAACTCGAAAAAATCAATCAGCAGACTCTCCTGCAAAAAGCATACTATGAACAAAGCAGCCAGCAGCTCTCTGAGCTTATGAAGAAGTTTTCTTCAGGTGACCTGACTATAAGAACTGAATCTGCAAAAAATGACGAAATAGGAAATATCTTCAGATCCTTCAACATCTCTGTGGTTAATATTCATGACCTTGTCGTTCAGCTCTATTCTGCTATTCAGGCTACTGCCAGTGCAAGCCACCAGATATCTTCAGGTACTGAGGAAATGGCTGCCGGCGCACAGGACCAGACACAGCAGACAGCCGAAATCGCCAGCGCCGTTGAACAAATGACATCTACAATCCTTCAGAATACTAGAAATGCCCAGGTTGCTGCCGATACGGCAAAACATGCAGGTGAAATTGCAAAACAGGGAGGTACTGTAGTCGAAGATACTATAAGCGGTATGATAAGGATCTCGGAAGTTGTCGAAAGATCAGCTGAAACTGTTGAAGCTTTAGGAAAAAGCAGTAATCAGATCGGCGAAATAATTCAGGTGATTGATGATATTGCTGACCAGACAAACCTTTTAGCCTTAAATGCCGCAATTGAAGCTGCCCGCGCCGGTGAACAGGGAAGAGGCTTTGCTGTCGTTGCTGATGAAGTACGTAAACTGGCTGAACGCACTACAAAAGCTACTAAAGAAATTGCCCTTATGATAAAACAGATCCAGAAAGATACAGCTGTTGCCGTAAGTTCAATGCAGCTGGGTAAAAAAGAAGTTGAATCCGGAAAACAACTTGCAGATAAGGCCGGAGAATCTCTTAAACAAATGATCAATGGAACTGAAAAAGTTGTAAGTATTGTCTCTCATGTGGCAGCAGCCTCCGAAGAACAATCAGAAGTCTCTGAAAAGATCAGTAAAAATGTAGAGGTCATTAGCCATATTACTCAGGAATATTCCTCAAATGCTCAGCAAATAGCAAGAGCAGCAGAAGACTTAAGCCGCCTGACAGTTAACCTTCAGAATATTGTTTCGAAATTTACTGTAAATGAAATGAAGAAAAACCTCGCTCTTCAGACTGGATAATTCTCCTTCTCAGTATAATTTTGCCGCTTAAAATAAATTGCTTCCTTATAAATTAGTTCTGTAATATAAAGCTCAATGCCAGTTGAGCTTTATTTCTTTTCTGATCTTGACCTCCCACACAGATTAATAACTCTTTTCTCCTTATAAATTAGTTTAATTAGAAGGGGACATTAGTTATATTGCATTGTGATCCCCTGAAACTTGTGAATATTACTGATCAGATACGGGAGAGCCGAAATGAGAGTAACTCTGCTAAAACTGCTTGTTTCATTTTTCTGTTATGCCTTTTTTCTTTGCCTCTTTCTCTCCGGAGAACTGCCGGCACAGAAATTTAACTCCGGCAAAATTGAGATTGGACTCTCAAGTTCCGGAGCAGTCAGGATATCTGCCCCAAAATCAATATGTAAAAAACAGGTCTATAGATTATCTCTCCTTGCCGGTATTGATAAAAGCCACGCCTTTACTTATATAGAAGATCAGGATTCCGTTACTTCAAGCAGCAATATTCTGCATCCTAAAGAAAGCGACTTCGAAATTTCCGGAACTATTAATAATTCATTTTCTAAACAGCCTCCCGACTTGATTGCAGAATTCAATATTCTGGGCTGGACTGATGCACCTTATGCTGTTATTAAGATCACTTTGACAAACCACGATATTATGATGAAAGATATTAACCCTTATATCGGATTTGAATTTCTCCCTCAGACCGACAGCTCCTTTAGTTTTGTTACCATAAAATTTAATAACAGGGAAAATGTAATTACTTCCTTCCGATCACCTTCGTCAACTTATACTGCTTTGAAAATGTATCCTAATGACATTGTCTCATTAAGAACTGTCGATTGGCCGGACTACTATGAAAAGGGAAGTGGAAGCGATTCGGTTGTCTATTCACTTATGACATCAAAAAAAATAGATACTCTTTTTACCGGAGGAGCACTCGGAACAGCTTGCCTGTTTTCCCAGAACTATACTCCTCTGAAACTCAATAGCTCAACAACTGTTTTCCTTATTACTGCTGTTGGCAGCAGCGAAACTGAAGTGCTTGAAAATATCAGATCCGCTGAAAGCAGATATTTTATGCCAACATCACTAAAGCACGATAAGACCCGTGCAGCCGGATTTGTACTAAATCAGAACTACCCTAATCCTTTTAACCCTTCGACTAATATTAGCTTCAGCCTGCCTGAAAAGGATTTTATCCGGCTGAAGGTCTATGATGTGCTCGGAAGAGAAATTCAGACCCTTATTAATTCTGAAGTTGACCGGGGACTTCATAACGTGATGTTTGAAAACCGCAGCCTGCCCGGCGGAATATATTTCTATAGCCTTGAAAATAGCACTCATTCTGAAATTCGCAAAATGATCATCGCAAAATGATCATCGCAAAATAAATTGTGCTTTTAATGCTATTACTCTGTTTTTCTATTGGTAACTTTCTGCTCCTGGTTTTCTAATTTTGCTTCTTTTGTTTTGACTTTTACTGCTTTTGCTTTTAAGTCTTTTACTCAGCTTTCAGCTTTCACCAAAAAACTTTATTACATGTGGCTTTTCTACTGTGTAATAAAAAATGTACATTAACACCTGATTTAAAAATATGCCTGCTAATCCTGCAAAAGATCCGAACATCAGCGCCGTGCCATATCCGCCAGCCTGCCCGATAGCATACATCGGATTCGATATTACTTTGTATGGACCCTCTTTCTTAAATTCTGAAACTGGCCTGCCTACAAATAGATCTTTGTAATAGTAAACATCTATTCCAATAATTAGAGCCGACCAGATGTTTACAAGCATTCCAATTGCTGAGATCATAATTCCTGCGGCAATAAGAATATCCTGATATGATCTTAATATCCATAGGTTCATCAGTGAAGACTTGTCTACAAGAAGACTAAAACTTAATGTGCTCTGAAAGAACATGATAGCCGTAAAGAACTGATAGATCTCAAAACCCTTTTCCTCTCCGAATCTTGTCTTAAGCCGCTCGGCTACTCCGCCTTTTATAAAACTCGTAAACAGAAATATGTACCTCACAGCCCATGCAAATATAAAAAATGAAAGTGCTATCCTGAAATCAGTATAGCTTAAAACAGTTTTGTAAAAAAGGAAGATCATAGCAATTACCATTACCTGCATCACTCTTATATAATTTAACTTGTCTATTAAGATTCCTGACATTGCAAATAAAACATGAATGATTTTCTTTATATGCGACATAATACTCCGGACTTCATTTTAATAAAATTGAAATTAGATCAATACCTTCCTTGTTCACCTTTTGCTCAATTTATTCAATTTAATAGTTTCACTTTTCCATGAAATACCCTTTTTAATACTCCTGGTGTAAAACTATTTCATTCCTTTTTTCCTATAGCACTTCTTAACTTGCAAAATATTTTGTACCTATATGCCTGGCAGCATAAAAAAAACGCGGATATTAAAACAAAAAAAGCTGCCTGAATTTTTCTGGCAGCTTTTTCCTTATGCTTTGCTTTCTTACATTATAAGTTAATGCGCAAGAAACCTGACTAATCCGCCCCACCGGCTGTCTACACTGAACTGATATTTCTTAAAAAAGTTGGTAAGGTAAAAGTGCGTCGTTACAACCTTGATTCCTTCTGCAAACATTCTTGCACAGAAATCCTCCAGCATACTTCCTCCTAAACCACGGCCTCTGAATGGCTGAGCTACTACAATGCCTTCTAGATGTGCAACATTTGAATCAAGTATCTTATAACATATGCCGCCATTTACACTCTCCTGCGTTTCTTCATCTGTAAGCACAAGAAAATTATCTTCAGCTGTTATGCTTACCGGATAATCATCAAGTATAAATAATCGGTTGATGCTTCCGACCTCAAACGGCGAAATAGCTTTTCTTATTATATGCGTAGTCTGCTTGTGATCTGTAATTCTTGTCTTTAAAATAATATCTTTATTTTCATCTTCACCTATTGTCACCAGCTCGATGTTAAGTGGCTTTGATACTTCCGGAAATACCAGACGGCTGAATACCAGACGGTCTTCAGGATCAGTTAATACTTCCTGAAACTCTGAAAGCTCTATTCTTCTTGTTGCATGCTCATCCGGCTGCTCAAACATTACATTTATTAACTTCGAAAGCCTTTCCCTTACAATTTCCGGCGAGTGCGCAAAGTATGTCCTTTCATAAAAAATATAACGGATTATTTCCGGATACTTCTCAATCTGATAAAGCCAGTAAAGTTTTTTTATAAACTGCTCCTTTGCCTCCGGAGTAGACAAGGGATTTGCTTCAATCCATTCATTATATCGCTCGATTGCACTTAACAGCGGAAGATTTAAATACGGCTGCGTCTGTACTTTCTCCAGGTATCTGTCTGCCTCTTTTGTCAGATCATATTCCACATAGTCTGTGTCTTTTAGTATAGGACTGTTTCTTAGTTTACTTATAAAATCAATCGCTTCATCTTTTTCAAAAACCTCCATAACAGCATCAAATATCCATTCAATGTTGATTAGCTCTTTGTTCCACGGATAATTGCCTAGCGTCTGATGATAAAAATTCTTTATAACCGGAGCAATAAGATCAAAGGGATCTTTATAGATCTTCCAGCCTGAGAGTGAAAGTATACGCGGATTCTGCTTAACATCAGCTTCGGGAACAACAACATTCGTTGGCGTTATGGCTCCCGGTATGATCGTGTGCCCGCTGCTTTGCCATGCCCTTAAAAATGCCGCAATTGCTCTTACAAATAACATCTTCCACTTATATTGATTTTTTGCCGCAGGACTTGCATTTGACCTGGAGGCTGAATAATCACGTATTTTATCCCAGACTGTAAGTTCATTAATGTATACCAGTGAAGTTGCTCCTAATGATGAACGGAAATTTCCGAACTTGGGCAGCACAGAGGCCAGCCCTGGATAACCAGATATTTTTATCATCCAGTAAATCGTCTCCCTTACCTGCGCACGCGTAATATCATCCTTGATTAAAAGCATCAGATCATAATGCTTGTTATATACTGTGTTTATACTTATCCTGTAAAGATAAGAGTTGTGCGGCGATAGTATGCGGCTTATCCAGATGCCCCCTTCTGGTACCTGCCTTAAGTTGAACTTCTCTTCTTCAAAAATTATAAGCAGCGACTCTTTTAGGAAAGTCGAACAGCATAATACCTTTTCTATCCTCCTGGTTTCATCGGGCGAAAAATCCTCCTGAAAAATAATCCTTTTTTTCCAGTTCTCAGATTCACTTTCAAACTGTGTAAGTTCAAAAGTAGATTCAAACCAGGCCGAAAGTTTGTTGAAAAGATCCTGTGCGTGTGCTGAGAGCTGCGGCTCTTTTTTGTGCAGTATCCAGCTTATTAACTCCTCTCTTACTGAACCATAAAAATTCCTGTTATGCTTTGCAAACCTTACAAGAAGCTCAAGTATACGCTTGAACTGATTTGTTGTTACTGAGTTCGAAGTCCAGGTCATCGTCGTTCTGTATGACTCAAGACGCTGCCTTAAAGATTCAAGCCTCCCGCGTTCAAAATCTGCTTTTGATATTTCTTCAATGCTTTTTCGGTTTATAAAAGGAAGCCCAGAATTGATAAATGCCGGAAGATATTTGCTGTAATCTAACCTCGGCTCATCAAATAACAGTATCCTGTAGGCATAACTCCTGACCTCAAAATCAGGATGAAGCGCCAGCACTTCAAGCCGCCTCCTTATAAGATAAACAATACGGTGGTTTTCCGTATGAAGCGCCTTTTCCATCTGTTTTACACTTTCAATTGCCCGGCTGCCGCGCCCAAATTGGGCTGTTATTATTACATCATTTAATTCTTTTAACTTCTGATCCTGAATTTTATGCTGGATCTCCGGCACCTTCCCTAAAGATGTCTTAAAGAAATCCTGCGGGAAAAATACCTGTGGTGATATTCCTTCGTAGTTCGTATCCCAGCCGTCTTTACAGTAAGCAAAATTTATAAGCGAAGCATTCCCAAGCCAAAGCATCGGCTGCCTGATAATAACACCCAGATCAATCTGCTTTGTATTTGTTATATATTCAAAGTCCCCGATCCTTATTCTGTCATTCTTGTAATTGTATTTTATCGGCAGGAAAGTTTCATTTTGCCTGTTGAATATTCCATCTGCCCGGCTTTTTATATCATACTCGGTTATTCCAAGATCCCTTATTACCCACCTGGGAATAATTACCTTCACATCATCTATCTTGAGATCAACATTTGGATACTTGTACATCCTTTGTATATCAGATGAAAAACTGGCCTCAATGTTTTTCCTGCGCATCGTCCCCTTGCTTGTCAGTTCCCCTTTCTGCTCCTCAAAATCACGGTCAAGAATCGTAAAATCAACTATCCTTTCATAGGAAGCAAGATTCCTGTTGGCAGATGCAACTATTGGCCTGAAATAATCTGTAAGTTTCTTTTTCGATTCTGCTTTCTTAAGGATCGGATCACTAAGGTCAGGCACTATTAACAGTGTGTTGTATGCCAGCCCGTCGCCTACAAGAAATGTACGCTTAAAACCAGGTATCTCATCAAAAAGCTTCTCAATTGAACGCGGCGCAATTGTCTGCCCCTTTACATTCTTGTATATGTCCTTTATACGGTCAATTATATGATAATGCCCGTATTTGTCTACCTTAAATAAGTCACCCGTTGGCAGCCAGTTATCTTTACTGCCTGAGGTGCCGTCTGAAATACCATACGCACCATCTGAAATATCATCCAGATATTTTGCAACGTATACCCCCGAAATCTCAAGCTCACCTTTTGTGTTTAACCTGACTTTCATTCCCGGAAGCGGAATTCCAACTGAATTCTTTACATACTCTCCCGGAGGCGTCATTGTAATCCCGCCTGTTGCTTCTGTCATCCCAAATCCGCTGCATAATTCAACCTGATGATTATGAAAAAAACTGAAAACCTTGGGATCCAGATACCCCGCGGCCGAAAGCCCCCACCTCAGACTAGTGCCTGTAAGTTTCTGAAACACTTTTTTATCTATACTTTTACTCGTTTCCTGTAAGAATTTATCCCTTATCTGTACAAGCCTGAGCGGAATGCTGATAATACCGGTCGGATTTACTTTCTGCATTAACGCTATAAGCGTTTCAACTGAAGGGTTTCCTGCAAATACATACGTGCCTCCCCAGAATATCATCCCCATCATTTCAAGATACCTTCCAAATGTATGGTATAAGGGGAGATAACTCAAAAGCGTCTCTTTTTCTCCTACTTCCGGCAATGCGGCTGCCCGCGCAAATCGCTTTGTTACTAGATTACCCATCGAAAATGCAACTCCTTTTGCCTGACCGGTACTCCCTGAGGTAAAAAGCACAGTTGTGATTTCATCTAACCCCTTGGGCTTTCTTTTACTTAGTATTGACTCGATTTCGCCTGGATTTAACTCCGATAGAAGCCTTTCAAGTATATATACTTCAGACTCATCCTGCGGCGTATGATAGCCTGAATAAACTATCTTTAAAGCTTTGCCCGACTTTTCACGTGCACGTAGCGCCTGCTGAAGCCTTAACTCAGAATCAGTAATTATTATATTTGCATCTATTTGCCTGAAAATATCGGAAAGGACTTCAGAGGAAAAGTGGACGTTTACAGGAGAATCAAATATATCGTATAAAAGACAGGCCAGATCAGAACATGCGCCATCCAGACTGTTCTCTGAAAATATTACCACTCTGGGTTCATCGGGAACCAGCTTATAAAGCACTGAAGCAATCTGCTTTGTCCTTCTGTCTACCCATCTGTAGCTGAAATCAACTAACTTACTCCCATCTGGAACTCTGAAGAGTGAACGCTCAGGGTGTGCCTCTACCCGCTGTGTGAACATAGCTTTAAGGTTATAGCCCGATATTTCAATAGCCCTAAAGGCCGTTTCAGCCCACCTGTATCTGTCCTCTCTTTCAGGCAGACTTCTTAAAAAGTAGGTCCTGCGTGTTGTATCAAGATAATTATGTAAAAACTCCTTGTCAGGAATACTCCCGCACAATAGCTCTTCAAAAAGCTCAACTGCCCTGCAGGCCGACTGACTGTCGGTAATTTGTTTGTTGTTAAATTCATCCCATCTCTCCAGTTCGCCTCTTAACATTTCAAGTTTTTCACTATGCATTTCTATGTTCCTGTTCTTATATCCTGAAAGTTGAAGTTTTACATTATAAACAAAGAATAGTAATAAATCCTTCCTGGAAAATCAAAAAAATATTTGATAATCAAAAAACTCCTCTTATTTTTGCCCTACCGGATTAAACCGGAATTCCTAAAAATATATTCCACAACAAAACAATACACTTTTATACTTCGAACTTTATGGATCAAAAGAAGAAAAGATTTGCTTTTATTGATTTATACCGCGGCTGGGCATTATTGCTTATGATCGAGACCCACGTTTTTAACGCTTTTTTAAGCCCGGTATTAAAAAATACTCAGTGGTTCCAGGTGCTCACATTCTTTAATGGATTAGTTGCTCCTTCTTTTTTATTTATATCCGGATTTGCCTTTACAATTGCAAGCCAGAGAAAACTTGAGGAATTCAGATCCTATGGCAATGAGTTCTGGCGCCAGATGTGGAGAATATTTCTGATATTTGTTGTTGGATATTCCTTAAGACTCCCTTACCTCTCTCTTCAGAAAATGCTGCATAAGGCTACACCTGACGAACTCCTGCCGTTCTATAGCGTGGATGTTCTGCAGTGCATAGCCTTTGGACTGCTGCTGATGTTTATTCTGAGGATTTTTATTAAAAGCGATAAGATTTTTAATGCGATCCTGATTGCCTTAACTCTTATTCTTTTTATTATCGCTCCGGTTATCTGGCAGATTGACTTTACTAAGTATATGTATCTCCCGATTGCAAATTACTTCAACCCTCAGTATGGATCACTTTTTCCGCTGTTTCCATGGCTGGCCTTTATGCTTTCAGGTTCGGTAATAAGTTATTACTATATGCTCGCAAAAAATGCAGGCAGCGAGGAAATATTCTTAAACCGTATGCTGCTCTGGGGAATAATCATCTTCTGCGTCTCTTCTTTTGTATTATGGTCCCACGTAAGCTTTGTTGAAGCTATCAGTAAAGTAAACCCGGGACAATTTTTCTTTACTTTACGCCTTAGTATCGTGGTCATACTCCTTATTCTTGCCCGTATATATGAAATTAAACGGAATACTGAAAGATCCTTCGTCCTTGATGTTGGACGTGAATCGCTTTTCGTCTACTGGCTTCATCTCCAGGTGCTTTATAGAAAACTCTGGAACAACACTACTGTCTATTCAATGATCAATGAAAGCTTTAATGCCATGCAGTGCATTTTAGCTGCAATTGTGCTTATCGCACTTATGGTAGCTTCTGCTATAATATGGGGCCGGATAAAGAAACGTTACAAAAAGTTTTCACAGATACTGGCTGTTGCCACTGTATCAATTGTTATTTTCATATTCCTTATCAGATAAAACCAAATAAATAAGATAAATCCCAATAAAAATTTTATTCTGGATTCTGTTTTCCAAATTCTGTATCCTCTATTGATAGAAAAAATGACAGAAATAAAGAGGCAGAAACATTGAAACAATATGAATATAGAATAATAAGAATTGAACTGGATGAAAAAATACCTAACGATGAAAAAATTCTGAGATCTCTTAATGAATATGGAAAAGAGGGCTGGCTGGTCTGCAGTATGAATGTCGAACCCAGAATAACTGCAGATGAAAAATCAATAAAAGTTCTGCTTGTAAGAGAAAAACCGAAACGTACTAAAAAACTTGCACTGGAAGATGCTGTGGGCGATAACGAGTTTGTGGAAGAAGTTATTAAGAAAATAGGTAATGGATCATAAGCAATACCTCAAAAATAATGGAGCTATAAATGATTCAGAGGAACAAAACTTCTGTTATAATTTTCATTTTCGTAAACCTCCTTATGGCTTTTGAATTTATTTATTTCTATCCTTTATTGCCGGATAAAATGGCAACACATTTTAACTTTTCCGGCAACGCAGACGGCTGGGCAGGCAAGACTCCGTTTTTTATGATCTTTGTTTTTATTTACTTTATCAGCATCGGATCTATGCTTCTGCTTTCTTTTTTCATTAACAAAATACCCAACAGCATGATAAACCTCCCCAATAAGGATAAGCTTCTTGCTCCTGAAAGAAGAGAGGTCACACTTTCTTATATATCAAAATTTTTAATCGACCTTGCTAGCCTTACCGCATTACTGTTTATTTTTCTTAATTACTTTGTTTTTGTTACTAATATAAACAATAAACACTCACTTCCTCTTAATGCAATGTATGTCGTAGGATTGTTTGTTATACTGGTATTTATTTTGGTCTACAAAATGTTCATCAGACTTAAAGACAGTAAGTTAAAAGGCATATAAAATAAAAGCTTATAAAAAAGAAGCTTATTAAACAAATATGAATAATACAGGAACAGAAAAATATTATATTGTCTTATCCCGGCTGGAAATTTCTACTGATTTCTGCTTCATATTGAAAAATAAACTATGAATAAATTTTTATTGCTTATTGTTTATCCGGTACTTAGTTTTGAAGTGAATTAAATTTTAACTATTAAGACGGGAATTATATATTAACTGATTTCTACTTCATTTAAGATCATTTTGATCACCTGGCTAATAACTGAAAATGGAGTATTAAATGAAAAGATGTGCCTCCTGTCTTTCTTCGTCATCTTCTACTTTATCTGTTCCTCCCTCCGGCAGCCTGAACTTAATATTAAATAGTTTTTATCTGTCTGCTTTCTTCTCTTTATGTAACTTTTGCTTTTGCTTTTTATTGCTTGTTACTGCCTTTACCTCCCGGTGCTGCTCTCAGCCTTCAGAGACCGGAATTCTTAAGGGCTTCGTTTCTGATAAAAAAACTACTCAGAAACTTCAGAATGCCAGCTTAATTATTATCAATACTGATAAGGGTACAGCAACAAACGCTAATGGATATTTTGAAATTAAGCTTCCCGAAGGAGATTATTTAGTCGAAGCCAGAATGCTCGGCTATTTAACCCTGAAGAAACAGTGCCGCATACTTCCCGGTGAAAAGACAAGCTTGTTCTTTGAGCTTGAGCCAACTATTCTTAGTACAAATGAAGTCTCAGTTACAGGAAGAATTAATGATAATAAGATCCTCAGCAGATCATATGAACTTTTACCCGGTGACCTGAAGGAAATTCCTCAGTTTGGCGAAGCAGATCCTTTCAGAGCTTTACAGGCCTTGCCGGGCGTAACTTCTATTAACGACATAGGGAACCAGCTCTTCCTGAGAGGTGGAAATTTCGACGAGACTCTCATTGCCTTAGATGGTGTCCCGCTGTATAACCCTTATCACTTGGGCGGCATCTTCAGCAGTATCAATAGCGATATAATTGGTAAAGAAAGAATTTATCTGTCGAACTACCCGCAATCAATTGGCGGTTACCTTTCAGGTGCACTTGAACTCTACAGTAAAACAGGCAGCCCCGAGGCTATCAGAACTTCAGCCTCTCTTGGATTGATTTCATCAAAAGGCTTAATTGAAGGTCCTTTATGGAAAGGTAACTTTGTTGCCTCTGCAAGAAGAACTTATCTTGATGCCCTGAACTTGTTTTTTTCGGATAATCTGTTCCCTTATTACTTCTATGACCTCTTTGGAAAGTATACTCTTCCGTTTGATGACAAAAATATCCTCAGTATCAGCAGCTTTTATTCTGAAGATGTCCTGAAAGAGGATTTTAAGGATAAAAATAATAAACCCGTTGCACCGCACTGGGGAAATTTCCTGTTAAATTCCTCCTGGACACACTTGTTTAATGCATCGTCTGAATTTAACCTTCAGGCATATTTAAGCCGGTCTTTTATGAAGTCTGATGAAATCTCTGATGGAACTTACTTCGATAACTCAATCTGGGACGCAACACTTAAAGCTCAGTATGATTTTATTTTATTTAATGACATAATTCGCCTTGGTGCTGAATATAAACACATCGGTCTAGATTACAGCTGGTTCGACAACTATTCTGCACTTCGTGATTACGTTAACCCGCCCGAAGAGGTTTTCTTTGACTATGCCCCAAATCCCTACTCATATGCTGACCACGCTGATATTCTAAATTCCTTTATCACCGGGCAGATAAAATTATCAGAAAGACTTATGATTAAGCTGGGACTTAGAGGTTCTTATTTCACTGATATTAAATATTTTATTCCCTGTCCTTCAGCATCAATAGACTATACCCCGTTTTCAAATACACTTATCACCTTTAGCTTCGGAAGATATTACCAGTACCTTTATACCTTAAAGGAGAAAAGACCCGAGAGTATTTATACTCCTTTCTCGGTTTATTTCCTTTCGGAAAATAATCAGAGCACTGCTTTGTCATATCACTATTCATTAAGCTTAAACATCAGGAATATTTTATGGGATATAGATCTGGATGCCGAGGCATATTATAAGGACAGAAAGAACCTGGCTTCTTCGTACAGCGAACACCCGCGCTACAGATTCGAAAATGGATATGCTGCAGGAATTGACTTTATGCTTAAAAAGACCAGGGGGACCATTACCGGCTGGGCCGGCTATTCAATAGGAAAATCTCTAAAAAGAAATGAACTTTACAGCTATTATTCCAACTGCGACCGGAGACATACTGTAAAGATTCTTTTGGGCTATCAGCTTTCAGAGAATTGGAAGTTAAACGCATTCTGGACCTATGCAGCAGGTACCCCGTATACAGGAATTGGCGGGAAATATTTGGGGGGAATTGACCTCAGAGATTCACGCTCCCCATACTTCTTCCCATTTGCAACATGGAGATTAGTTGATGCGGCAAAAAATAACCAGCGCCTCCGCGACCACCATCGACTGGATTTGGGAATAACAGGTTCGTTTATATGGGGCAGCTTCCTTTTAAGCCCTTACCTTCAGATCCTGAATGTTTACTGCAGCTCCAATCAGATAATCTTGAATAATAACCTGGAAGACAGCGCGGATGAATCCCTGAAATTCCAGAATTCATTCATTATCCCTACACTGGGGGTGAACATTGAATTCTAATAAAATAAAAACAGCTCTCATTTTTATTCTTTGCCTGTATTTATCAGCTTGCGAAAACCCTGCGGATAATCCCGGCATCTTAAAAAAGTTTAGCGTCCTTGCCCTTTTAAAAAGCGGCTCCCCCGAACAGAAGATTACAGTCTATAGAACTTCTACTCTTTCAGAAAAAGACTATAATACAAATGCTTTCTTTGTCTCTGATGCAAAGGTCTTTATAAGCGATTCCATGGACTATAACGTCAGATATGCCTTTCGCAGCAAGGACTATAATAAATATTACACTAATCTTCAGAAGTATAGCTTTCTTCCTGGTCGGAAATATTATCTCGAAGTCCAGGCCGGTGACTGTATTATTAAAGGTACCACGATCTTTCCGGGTGACTTTAGTATTGAATACCCGAAGGATAAGGATACTGTCTTGATTAAAGAAAACGATAGATTTAATCTGCCAGTAAAATGGAATAAAAGTCAGGGAGCATTTGGATATATCGTTGAGGTTAATACTATTCAAAAAATAGATGACGGCGAAAATGTAATAGAATCTCCCTGGCCTACAACTTTCATTACCAGGGACAATAGTATTAACTGGTCATTCTACAGACCGGCCGATAATCAATACTATAAGTTCCTGACCACACAAATTACGGTCAGCGTTACTGCTTTTGATAAAAATTATTATGATCACCATTATGAGATGTACACCAGTGCCGGTCTTAAAGGCGCATACGGGTATTTTGCTTCAGGAATAACTAAAACAGTTAAACTGGATGTAAAGTAACCGGTCTTACAAGTCAGGTTGTTTTACAAGTCAGGATTGAAAAAGGCAGCAGGATTTTATTTCCTCTGCCTTTATTTTTTTCATTTTTTTCTCTGAAGTTTTTATTTCCTCTGAGCTTTTGTCTTCTCTGAAGTTTTTATTTTCTCCGGGTTTCTTACTTTGCTTTTTTATTTACCTTGTCGTTACAACATAATCCAGTTTTAGACTGCTTCCCTTTGCATTTTCGGAATTATTTATTTCATATAAAACATCTTTTATCAGACATAAACCTTCATTGCCTTCTCGGCAGTAATAAACTACCATTTCAGCATAAAGCTTATCTGCTTTAGAAACATTATTAATATCAACCTTAATATCTGAAGTTGTGATTTTCTTATCGATGTTTACTTTCCCATCTTCAGAAAACACTTTTACCTCACTGGGGGCAAGTGGGTTTAAGTGATAACCATCAGGAAGAGTAATTTTAAGATCTATCGTCTTAAGCATACCAATATTGATCTCGTTTACCTCTTTTCTTTCACCTCTGAATTCATCTTTATTAAAAACAAATGCTTTGCGCAGTTTATCAATACCCTTTAGAACAAGTGTCGTCGTTAGGCCTGTCTTAATATCTATTACACGGATTAGATGATTGTTAGTATCTGCTAAATAAAGCTTTCCCTTTGCATAAGATATCCCTCCGGGCTCATTAAATGTTGCATCCTTTGCAGCTCCGTCTTTCATGCCTGCCTCTCCGGATCCGGTAAACGTCTGACTTACTCTTCTTAAAGGATCTATAACTTTTACTTTATTATTATATGTGTCTGCTAAATATAGCTTTTTCTCGACATACACAATTCCTAATGGATGCTGGAACCGTGCCTCTTCTGCATCACCATCAATATCTCCAAACTCAAAGAGCCCGTGCCCGATAATTGTACTGACATTCCCATCAGGATTAATATCAGCGCTTCTGACTGCACTTACTTCGCTATCGGCAAAGTAAAGTCTTTTGCCATCTGTTGTGATTCCGCTTGGCTGCGCAAGTGAGGCTGATCTAAGCTTCGCATCCTGAATGTTTTCAACCCCTGAGCCTGCATGAAGTCTTATTTTTCCTGTTGAAAGATCTATTGCCCATATCTGATGCGGACCAGCCATTGCAATATAAAGCACTCCGCTGCTTATTGCTAAATCCCACGGGGAATTAAGCCCCGCTTGCTTTGCATCGCCTGCTGGATTACGCTCATAGACCTGATGACCCGTTCCTGCAATTGTTTCAACTCTCTTATTCTTTAAATCGGCTTTCCTTATAAGATGATTTTCAGTGTCTGCAATGTAAAGTTCATCTCCGCTTAATGCTAATCCCTGAGGATGAAAGAACCTTGCCTGACTGAATTCTCCGTCTTTCCAGCCTTCATCGCCTGAACCAATAATTTCTATAATATTTCCATCAGGATCAGAAATAATTACTCTGTTATTGTTTGAATCAGTAATAAATAGCCTGCCTGTGGTTTCATCTGCCAGAACTTTACCAGGAAAATTTAGAAGTGACTTTGGCTTTTTATCTTTTTCCAGACTAAGTTTTAGATGTGTCTTTTTTATTGCTGAAGAGTATTCGCTTACTAATTTTCCTATAGCCTTATCCATTGTATCAAATATACCTTCACCAGCCATACTGCCGGCAACGTCTCCTTTGGGGTCTATCAGCACAAGCGTAGGCCAGGCGTTTGCGCCATAGCTTCTCCAGACCTTAAAGTCTTTGTCGTTTACAACAGGATGCTCTATCTCATAGCGCAGTATGGCCTGCCTTATGTTATCTGTTCCTTGCTCTGTAAGAAACTTTGCCGAATGCACCCCTATTACTACCAGCTCATCAGCATATTTTGCTTCCAGCTTTTTAAGCTCAGGAATAATATGCATACAGTTAATACAGCAGAATGTCCAGAAATCAAGTAAGACAATTTTTCCTTTCAGATCCGATAACTTTATTGGCTTATCTGTATTAAGCCAGTCTAATCCTTCCGGAAATTCAGGAGCATCACCTTTATCAACTTTACTTGTCATAGCGTCACTTTTATAATTTGTTGAACAATTAATTGAGAATAATTGTATTAAAAGAATTATTATTAACATATTGGTTTTCATGCTGCCATCTCTTTCGATCTTCAAATATAAAACAACCTGCTGTTTTACTAAGTTTCTTCACTAAATTACTTAAAACTTAAAATTTATTCGGATATTTTTCCTTCAACCCTGTTTTTCATACTATATAATCTATATAAAAGTAGCCATCTTTGTAACTTTTTTAATTCACTATACATTCTTTAATCTATGGAAGTGGTATTATGAAACTATCAAGGGTCATCGAGATCGACAAAGCTAATTGCAATAATTGCCAGAAATGCATTGCTGCCTGCCCTGTTAAATACTGCATGGATGCAAGCGGTGAACAAATTACCATTAATGATGATATATGTATCGGCTGCGGTGAATGCATAAAAGCCTGTACGCATAATGCCCGTAGAATTGTTGATGACTTTGATGCTGCCTTTGAGGCACTTAAAAGAAGAGAGAAAATAATTGCCTTTGTTGCTCCTGCAGTTGCTGCTGAATTTCCCGATACATATCTGAATTTTAACGGATGGCTTAAGTCAATCGGGGTCAGCGCAATTTTTGACGTAAGTTTCGGAGCTGAACTAACCGTTAAATCCTACCTTGAGCATATTAGTGAAAACAAACCCGAAATGGTAATTGCACAGCCCTGTCCGGCTATTGTCACTTACATTGAAATATTTCAGCCTGAGCTGCTAAAACATCTTGCTCCTGCCGATAGCCCAATGATGCATGCAATGAAAATGGTTAAGCATTTTTATCCTGCTTACAGCAATTATAAGATGATGTTCATTTCTCCATGTGCAGCAAAGAAAAGGGAATTTGATGAAGTCGGTATTGGAGACTTTAATGTCACACTTAAAAATCTTAAAGAATATATAAACAAGAACAATATAAACTTAAGCCGGTTTCCGGAAGTTGAATTTGATAACGATCCTGCCGAAAGGGCCGTAGCGTTTTCAACACCCGGAGGACTTATTAAAACAGCGCAAAGAGAGCTTCCTGAGATTGCTAATTCAGCCCGCAAGATAGAAGGCCCTCACTCAATTTATCATTATCTATCAGGGCTTGATAAAGATATTAAAAAGAAAGTAACCCCGTTACTTATCGACTGCCTTAACTGTGAGCTTGGCTGCAACGGCGGTACTGGTACATGCAGGGACAAATCTCAGGATGAGTTTGAATATTCTGTTGAAAGAAGAAATAAAAGGATGCAGGAATTTTATAGATCCTCCAATCCATTTAAAAGAAATTCAATTGCAAAGAAAAAACTAAAGCAGACAATTGACAAATACTGGAAGAAAGGGATCTATAAAAGAAAATATACTGATCTTTCTGATTCAAACTTCAAAAGAAATATCAAAATTCCTTCTAAAAATGAAATCACAAAGATATTTCATGAAATGGGGAAATATAAAGAAAGCGATATTCAGAACTGTTCTAACTGCGGCTACAGTACATGTGAGGAAATGGCAATTGCTATATACAACGGAATAAATAAAAAAAGAAACTGCCATCACCAGTTCTATGCAAAGAGCTTTGAAAAAATGATAGAGGCTTTCAATAAGTTTTCTGAAGGAGATCTTACAGTAAAGCTCGAAATACACAGAGATGACGTAGTAGGAAAAGCCTTTGAGGGATTTAACTATGCTGTAGAAAGCATTAAGGAGCTGATCACTTCGATAAACTCAGCTGCAGAAGAAACTGATGAAGCTGCAAAAAGAATATCTGTTGAAACCGGGCAGCTGGCTTCCGGTTCTCATGAGCAAAGCATAGAAGCAAGCGAAATTGGAAGTGCAATTGCTCAAATGACGTATACTATTATGGATAACACTAAAAATACCTCATCTGCTACAAAAACGGCCCAGGAGGCAGGCGATAATGCAAAAGAGGGGGGAATTGTAGTGCAGGATACAATAAGTGGAATTAACAGAATAGCTGAAGTAGTCTCCGGTTCAGCTCATCAGGTAGAACTTCTCGGAAAAAGCAGTGAGCATATTGGTGAAATAGTCCAGCTAATAAATGATATCGCAGACCAGACCAACCTCCTTGCATTAAATGCAGCAATTGAAGCAGCAAGAGCCGGTGAACAGGGACGTGGTTTTGCTGTAGTAGCAGATCAGATAAGAAAACTGGCAGAAAAGACCACTAAGGCTACAAGTGAGATATCTGCTATGATCAAACAGATCCAATCGGATACTTCAAATGCCGTCAAATCGATCAGAAAAGGTTCAATTGAAGCCGAACAGGGAAAAGAGCTGGCTGCAAAAGCAGGTACTGCACTAGATCAGATAATTGGAAAGACTAAATTGGTAGCTGATATAATCCGCCAGGTCGCAGCTGCAAGTGAAGAGCAGTCTGCTGCAAGTGAACAGGTCAGTACAAATATCAAAGGAATAATAGATATTACACAGCACTCTGCCGAAAGTGCAGCAAAGATAACAAAAGCGGCAGATGACCTGAATAGATTAACTTCACATCTCAGAGATCAGATTTCCAGATTCAAGATCAGTAGTAACACAGAGAATTCCGAACTTCTGATAGCAATGAATAGATGAGACAGTAAAATTAAATTTAATTCTCACTAGCCCGTGTAATAAATACATTACTTGGGCTAGTGAGAGCAAATTAAACTTCTGCAGGCTTGATCATATTCTCTTAAAAGCTGTTCAAACAAGTCCTTTACAGCCGGAATATTTTTTATCAGCCCAACCCCCTGACCAGCCTCCATAAGCCCGTTTGCTTCGTCACCTTCAAATATCCCCAGCCTTTCCCGCTTCCTTCCGAGTATCTCCCTAAGCCTCTCCTCATTAGCTCCTTCGGCTTCTGCTTTTATAACCTGATCTGTATACTCATTCTTTAACGTTCTTGTAAGCCCGATCTTTTTCATTATAAGCACTGTGTCATTGTCTTTAGCTTCACATATTCTCTTTTTATAAGCCGGATGAGCCGAGGATTCTTCTGTAACCGCAAAACGCGTTCCTATCTGCACCCCCTGCGCCCCTAAGGCTAATGCAGCAGCTATCCCTCTTCCATCTGCTATTCCGCCGGCAGCAATAACAGGAATTTTAAGACTGTCAGCTAACTGCGGAATAAGTGCCAGTGTCGTTAGTTCATCATTCCCGTTGTGACCTCCGGCCTCTACTCCTTCGCCTACAACAGCATCACACCCGACACTCTCGGCCTTTAATGCAAATTTAACTGAAGGCACAACATGAATAACCTTAACATTATTTTTTTTCAGAATATCAATAAATTTTCCCGGATGCCCTGCTGATGAAAAAACTATTTTCACACCTTCATTTATTACTGTATCTATAAGATCTAATGCATCCTCACGAAGTAAAGGCACATTAACACCAAATGGTTTATCTGTTGCACTACGGCATTTCTCTATGTGCTCTCTTAATAACTCCGGCTTCATTGACCCTGCACCTATAAGCCCAAGCCCTCCTGCATTAGATACAGCTGAGGCTAACCTCCAGCCTGAGACCCATACCATTCCAGCTTGAATAATGGGATACTTAACTCCCAGCAGCTGTGTGATTTCATTTTGAATTTTCATTTTCCTTATTTTGCCTTATATGATTTCTCAGGTAAATCTAAAAAGGGAGAAGCAAAAAGTAAACAGTATGCGTGTTCCTGCTGAAAATATAAATCGCTGATAATATAAATCGCTGATGATTATAATAGCAGATGATTAAGATCGCAGCTAAATCATTTTGCAGCTAAATCACTTTGCAGCTAAATCACTTTGCAGCTAAATAATATTGTATTAAATAAAAAGCAGCGGACTTATTGCCCGCTGCTTCTTTTTAAGTTTAGCAGATTTTATAAAGAATTTATCTTCTGTTAAAATATGCCCTGAGAAAAATATTCTTCTAAGAATATTGAGCCATCAAGTTTTACTTGGTCACTATCATCAGATAACGTGAACTCTGCCAGAATTTTCTGCTTTCCTTTATCTTCAGCCTGTTTCCACTTATTTCACAATATTTCTGGTCCTGCGTTGATACAATATTTTTTATTTCTGATGGAAATGAGAGTTCATTTGTATACCGCGTGTCTATCTTAATAAAACCCTCAATGTTTTCAATAGAAGAGGGAACTGGTGTCTTTCCAAGCCCGAAAAGAAAAATCCCTCCTTTGTATTTTACAAACCCTTTCTTTTCTAATTCGTCTTCTGTTCCGTAAACATAATATGCAGTATACCTTAGCTCATCATTCTCTGAGTTAAGCGTTGAGATCTCCTTTGTCAGGTTAAATCTTATATTCTGCTTTTCTTCAATTTCTTTCTGTAATATCCTCAGCGTCCGGCTTAGTTCCTCTTCCTTCTGGCTTAACCTGCGCTTTAAATCATGAACCTGCAATTGCAGCTCTTCTATCTGTTTTTCCCTTATCTGTATGGTCTTCTGTAACGTTGAAATAAATGAAGCATAGTTTCTGTTTACAATTGCAAGACTTTTAATATCACTTTTATACTGCCTCAGCTTATTTGTAACAGCATGCAGCTTATATTTAATGTTGTCCTGCATTGACGGAATATTGCTCGACTCTCTGACCTTTGGGGTCCTGATTTCCTGCGATATGTTTGTCAGTGTGTCGTCAATCTCATTGATCATTCTGATTGCATCAATTATGTTGTGCACCAGACTGTCTTTTTCTATGCTGCTGTATGCCGGTTTCTTTTCCTGACTGAATCTGAGCTTATCATCGTT
>JBLNEL010000260.1:0-11298 GCA_050262615.1 Bacillota bacterium | reverse complement strand
TAAAATGCCTGAGTCCAAAATCTTTTCTGCCTGTTCGCCACTCATATTCTTTCCAGCCGTCTTCGAACTGGCCAGACATAAGTAAAGCTTCACCCTTATTATAGTGCGCCAGCAAATTGTTATTATCCAGTCCGAGACACAAATCGAAATACTTTATTGCATTTTTAAGATCAAGCTCCCGCAGTTTTGCAAAACCCAGGTTGCCATATGAAACGGCTTCCTGAAGTTTATCATTTCTTTCTATTGCAAGAGACAAGGACTTGTCGAACAGTTCAATCCCCTCCTGAACCTCATCAGTATTAACCTTAAGGGCGCCGAGGTTAGTTATCGAATTAAAATAGTTTGGGTCATAGCTTAAGGCAGAAAGATAACGCTTTTCGGCTTCATCAAATTTCTTTAAGCCAACATAAAGCAGTCCCAAATTATTCAAGGCATCAAGATAGTCAGGCTTAAGTTCTATAGCTTTTATATAGTATTTAAGTGCAAGGTCATTATTTTCTTTTCCCTGATAGCACACACCTAAGCTATAGTGAGCAATCTCGGAATTTTCATTTATACTTAAGATTTCTTCGTAGTATTTGACCGCATCATCAAGATTATTCTTTGAGAAGCAAACCATTCCGAGAAGATTTAGTATATCAATATCAGTAGGATTCTTTCTATATAGCAGTTGAAGCTGATCAAAAGCCTTATCAAATTCTTTATTATTATAGAGTGTTTGAGCCTCAAGAAGTTCCTTTGGGGCTTTCTTACCAGAGGTCAATCCGCTAAGGTTGCTTACAGCATTCTGGTTATTTGGTTTTGATTTAATGGCCTGAGCAAAGGCTTTTTCAGCTGCCTCTATATTTCCAAGCTGCTTATAAATAATGGCCAGATTATTTTGCGCTTCAGATAGAAAAGGATTTAATTCAAGAGCTCTCTGGTAATGGAAGAGGGCCTGTTCAATCATTTCAAGGTTCTGATAGGCCAGAGCCACATTGTAATGTGCTTCAATATGGCTTTTGTCGAGGGATAATACATCGTTAAATAAACTGACAGCATCCTGATAACATCCTGTTTTGGATTTAGTAACAGCCAGAAAGTAGGTTACGTCGATATCATTTGGAATATCATTATGCATCTTTATCAGAATATTTTCAGCGCCATTGTAATCGTTTTTCTGAAATAATTCAAGAGCGTTCTGGTAATTATATTTCATCTGATTAGAGCTCCCAATTTCTGGATAAGGATTTGGAATTTTTCATTAAATAGCGGAATATGACCGAATTCGTTTTCCGCAAGTGTTAAGATCTCAGGAATTTCCGACAATTTATTTTGCTGAATAAGTATTGAGATTAAGTAAAAGACAGCAGACGGATCTTTTTGTTTTTGTTTCAGTGATTCTTTCAGGTAATAGATCCCCTGGTCTATCTCATTACCAAGCTGAATATAGATGTTACCTAAAGTAATCAAGAATTTTGCATTATCACTGAACTTTTCTTTTACAGCGTGCATAATCTCGAGAGATGATTTCTTTTCTTCTCTTCTTTCCAAAAGCAAAAGGATCAGATTCAGATTATCATAGTTTATGAACTGACTAATACTCACTATTGAAAAACTATTTAATGGAGAGAGCTCTAGCAATAGAGCTATATACTCCTGAGTATTTTTATCAGCTTGCTTATAAAAGAAATTAAACCATTGACTATCCTGGCCTGAAAGTGTTAAGTAAAGTCCAAAGGCACAGATTTTTCCCGGTTTAATATTAATCTCCAGAACAGAATTATTTGGATTTCTGTTATTTATTTTTTTATTGCTCTCCAAAGCTAGTCTGCACAGTGAAATGGCCTTATAAAGATTTCCTGACTTAAAGGAAATCTGTGATGCCAGCAGGTTAAGCAGCGGATTTTCAGGGTCAGATTTTAATCCTTCAGCTATCATTTGATCAGCTGTTTTTAAGTCGTGGACTTCTGAGTCATAGTAATCTGCGATATGCAGATAGCAGACTGATCTGTAAGCTTTGTTTAATCTTTCGTCTTCAAGAGCAATCTTATAGAAATATACGGCCGTCTGGTAATCCTGAAGAATTTCATAAGTATTTCCAAGATGAAAAGCATAGTAAGCAGAATTATTCTCTTTATATTCTGTTAGTAAAAGGTCCAGGTTTCTTTGAGCTTTTTCTTTTATTCCTTCATCGCCAATATTATAGCCAATATGAATGATCTCGATATCAGTATCGATAATATCATAACCATTAGTTATAAGTGAATCTTCAATCTGTTCATGCACTTTTCCTGAAAAGCTTATTTCGGGTGTATTCCTGAAAAAGCGGGCATATCTCATAAGTTTTGGCTTGCCGTTTTTTTCATCAATATTATTTACAATACACCTTAATCCAACTTTGTCAGTTTTATTAAATCTCTGCGTTATCTCTTTAATTTTTATTACTGATTCTTTCGAAAGGCGTTCATCAGCGTCCATATACAAGATCCAGCTGCCGGTGGATTTACCTAATGCGAAATTACGGGCAGCAGAAAAATCATTTATCCATTTATAAGTATAGATTAGAGCATTATGTGTTTTGGCGATTTCAAGAGTATTATCGCTGGAGCCTGTATCGACAATAATTATTTCATCTACCAGGTCTTTTACAGAATTCAGGCATTCCTCGAGATACTTTTCTTCGTTTTTTACAATCATACTTAAAGTAATTCCGGAGGAAGTATTCATTTTCATAAGTTTTCTTTGAATTCAGCTATAATTTCGAACAGGTTAATTATAAATTATTCTAAAATGGATCTATGTCATTGTACAAATTCTATTCCAGTAAAAAAGATTTGATTTCATTGAAAAATGAAGCTTTTATAGTAGAATTAAAGGTAAGTGGCTATTATTAGCCAATAACAAGCGTAAGCATGTAAAACTATAAACAAACATTTTCTGCAAAATCCGGCAATTTTGATAATGCCAGCAAAAAAATAAGCGGAAACAATTCCGCTTATTTAAATAACAAATAGTCTAAAAAAAAAGATCAAGAGAAAGACTGTCAGTTAATCAATTTCAATAATCTTTCCGCTTGCAAGCTTAAGAGCAGGTCTATTGTTTGAGTTAGCATTTTCCGAAGGGTTCATTGACCTCTCAACTTTTAAGATGCCTTCCTGAGCAGCAATGTTAGAGTCGTCATGTTTTAAGGCCCACTCATACATTGTTTTAGCCTCAGTTAGCATATTGGTTCGATAAAATATTTCCCCAAGTCCCCAACAGGCTGTAGAAGAATCCGGAGAGATATTAAGTGCTTTTTCAAACGAAAGTCTTGCCTGTTCGAAGTCATTTAAATTAAGATATGCAGCAGCCTTCATATTAAGCATTTCTGTGAGCAGATCTCTGAGATCTAGCAGATCGTTTTCCAATTTCTCTTCAATTGAATTAATTCCAACAATTGCCTCCTCGAACTGGCCTTTACTGAATAGTTCACTTGATTCAATAACAACATTACGGAAGTCAGGATTTTTGAACTTTGTCTCTGAGATAAGAGAATTGTGGTCTGCAGGAAGATTTAACAATTCATTTACTTTTGCAAGGCCATTTACAGCTATTTGATTTTCAGGGTTATTCTGGACTGCATACTCAAACATAGTTTTTGCCTGAACATCCTGCTTGTTTAGGAAAAATATTTCTCCAAGACCTGCGCATGCCTGAGATGAGGCCGGATCAGTTTTCAATGCTTTTTCAAAAGCTTCACGGGCCAGATTAATCTCGCCCAGACCTAAAAACGACATTCCTTTCAGGTTTTCGGCAACGACTAAGAAATTCGGATCTAATGATTCGGCGTATTGTTCAGAACGTCTTAGATTTAAGACACAATCTGAGTATCTTTTCTGAACAAAGCATTTATAGGCATCGTTAAATATTTCTTCTAAGATTTTCATGTTTTTTCTCAAGATTTATTTTTATTCAGTAATTAACTGTTTAATGTAATTTAAGTTATTAATTGCAATTTCATTGGCGGCATCAACTCTAAGAGCTTTTTGTATAATCTCTGAAGCATTGGCAATACTTCCACTCAAAATTTCAATAGCCGCTAAATTATTTAATGCATCAAGATTATTAAAGTCATATTCCAGTACTCTTTCCAAAATAAATTTTGCATCAGTTAATCTATCCTGATTAAGCAAGTCTTCTGAAATAATTAGCAGACAATGTACAAATGAATCAGTTCTTTTGCCATAAATACTTCTTAATCCCTGCAAAGATGTATTATTTTGTGGATCATTCATCAATGATTTCGTAAAGTATTCTTTTGCAGCTTCGGCATCATGAACTGTCAGATAGTAAATAGCTTTCAAGGAATAGAGAATTCCCACAAATAATGACCTATCAACAATAATATTGTTACTTTCCACTGCTGTAAGAAATTCTTCAATCTGAGTTAAAAATCCCGGATCGTCCAGTAATGTTTCATTAGTTGAGAATTCATAAATTTTCTTTTCTAACTGAAGGCCAGCAAATCTTCGATCAACCAGTAAAGCTGCATTATGCAGATATTTTTGATCTGATAGCATCTTTTTTAGAAAATCCAATTTCATCTGAACTCTTTTAATATCCAGTTCAGTATTAAGATATTTAATCAAGTATTTTTTCTGTACATTTCCATGTTCAGTTCCAGTCAGTTCCGGATCACGGTGTTCCGCACTGCTGCCCGAATAATAATATAATCCTAAGGTTTCATTTAAATGGCAGATTTTTGCACCATCTGATACACGAAGCCAGAATTCATAATCTCCAACGACATTAAGAGACTCATCAAAAAGCCCATAAACATCATGAAGTGACTTTTTCCAAACAGGATGGGGACCTAAATAACACCCAAAGAGAAGCAGATCTTTGTCAAATTCTGACCAGTTAAGCTGAGTTTTTTCACTTCTGGAATTGAAAGTATCATTTGGAATAGTAGTCTGCAGATCATTTGCATAAACAACAGCATATTCCTTATTATTCTCCAGAAAGTTCACTAATTTCTCTAATGCATTTTCTGCATGCCTGTCGTCCGTATTTGCATTTGTAATATATTCACCCGAAGCGATTTCAATTGCTCTGTTCCAGGCCTTGTAAATCCCTTCTCTTTCAATAGTTCGGATATATTTTATGTTATCATATTTTTTTTGATACTCCTCAACAATAGTTTTTTCATTTTCTTGGGAAGCACTATCGATAACAATAATTTCCATCAGACCTTTTTTATATATTGATTGTCCAACCAGATCATTCAGACACCCTTCAATGAACAGTTCCGAATTATATGTCGAAACGATTGCTGAAAGCAATATTTGTGCTTTGCTTTCTGATCCCATTACTTTTTCAGGAGTCTGACCAGTAAAAGTAATATTAACTGCTTTAGAAATATTATCTGTTTCCAGAACTGAACTGCTGTCGAATATCCAGTTAATCATCGTATTCATTCTTATAGCAGTCGTATGTTTAGCAAGAAATTCATTATAACCATCCAGGGCAACTTTCTCATAATCACCATAGTTTTTAATTGCATAACTTGCTTTATTTATTAATCCCTGAACATCACTCTTTTCAAAATAAAGTAAATGCTTATTATCTTCAAAAAGGCTGTTATTTAAAGGTCTGTTTTCATGTCTGCATTGAAATAACAGAGATCCAGCGGCTAAAGCTTCAAATGTCCTTACATTAAACCCGCCTAAAACACCCGGAGGATTAATTGAGATGCCATATTGGTTATACAGGGCTATCAGTTCAAGAGTTTTTACAGAAGTATATGTATCACATAGTCCAATGCCCTGAAGCGAATTTATTATTTTCTTTCTTTCCGGATATTCCTCCCATAGTTTTCCGCAGAACATCATTTTTCTTTTTCGTTTTGAGAATGGTGTAGTATTCCTGAACATATTTTCATCTGCAAACTGCGGGAAGTACATTGCAGCAAGACTGTTCTCCTTATACATAGAAGCGTCAACTTCATCAGTATACAAGAAGTGAGTAAAAACATTAAAAGAATTTGCAGCTCTTACTTTGTACTGCGGATATATTGACTCTATTGTTGACTCATAAGAATAGCAGACCTTTGGTATATTAACCTTATCCCATAACAATCTTTTTTCAAAAGTATCATGCAGATATGGCAGATGGTGATCACCTCCGGGAGCAAATATCATATCAGAGCTTATACTATTGGTAATATAATTGAAAAAATCTGCAATATTATTCTCAGAAAGAACAAATACCTTATTGAGCATATCTGATCTTTTTAATGTATTGAGTATTCCTTCTTTCAAGTGCCATGAATGATTACCAGATGGAAGTACCAAGTCAATTCTGGGAGCGCTTCCTGCTTTCTTTATGTAGTTAACGGTTCTATTTACATATTTTTTATTTGAGATATTTTGGTTTTCAGTAATAAACTTTTCACAGGCATCAGTAACATCTTTTACTTCAATATTTTTTATGCATTCTACAGTTTCTTTCTTACATTCCCAGTTACAATTATAGCAATTCATTTTTTTATAGACAGCTTTAACATTTGGATTTCCGGGGTATGGGAAAAATCTTCCGAAATGCCCACCGCCAAGCAATACAACTGTGGGTATTCCTATTGCTGCGGAAATATGAGCCATACTGGTATCAGAACCCACGTATATTTTTGCCAGTTTTAATATTGCGGCAGACTGCCAGATTGTAGTCTGATTTACAATAACTCTGGGCCTCAATTGTGATCTTGCAGCGATTGAATAGCATATATTTTCCTCCTCTTCTCCACCAAGAATGATAACTTTCAACCCTTTTTCATGAAGATAGTCAACTACTCTTGCATACTTATCAATATCCCAGAATTTTATTGACTTTTCAGCACCTCTTGTTCCAGGAAAAACTAAGGCAAAGTCTTCTATATGGTTTTCAAATATGAGTTCTTTTACTGCAGTTTCATCTTTTTCAGAAATGGGGATTTCCGGTAATTTTACTTCTGCATTTTTATAGCCGAGGAGACTGACAATTTCGTTATTTCTTTCTAATTCAAATATTACTTTTGCTCTGTCAACCGGCAAGATATAATCATACCAGGAATCAGTAAACTTCGAAATTTCTTCCAAAATATTAGAATTATCTCCATTTACTCCTATCTTAATTTTTGCGTTTGTGAAATGGCAAATAAGATCTGAATTAAATTCCCTGGAAAACAACGGATTTATTAAGATATCAAAATCAGTATTTCTTAAATAGGCCAGCAGATGTTCTTTATATCTTTTATCGAACATTAGTGGCTTTCTCTTAACTGTTAAGAATTCGTCGATATTTTTATAATTGCCTATTGTTTCCCTTAAATCCTCATAAACTATCAACGAGACCTTCGCATTTGGGAAAAGCTCTTTAATTTTTTTATAGGAATTATAAAACATGATCCAGTCACCAATAGCATCAAGCTTAACAATGACAACCTTTCTAACCGAAGCATATAATTCATCTATTTTTTTGAAACTGTAACTTTTCGACTTATGATTTTCTGAATTAAACGATTTGTAGTATTCAGCAGATACTTCTCTTAGCATTGCTAGTATTTCATTTTTCATTAAAGGCATCCAATCTTCTATTGAAACATCTGACATTTTGTACAGACAACCGGATCCGGCTTTTGAACGGCAGATATTAGTCTTCTAAAATTTGCATTCCTGGTTATCTGCTCAAAACTCTCGTTATGCAGATTCCCCAAGACCTCTCCAGAGCGTTGGCAGGAGGAAGACAAGTTTCCATTTGCAAACACTGTCAGCAGCACATAATTGCGTTTAAAGTATCCACATGATTTTTCTATCTTTCTATCCCTGATCAGTTCATAATCAAGTTTTGAAATATATTTTTGTCCGGAAAACCTGATATTCAGTTCCTTTGCCTTATCTGCTGCCCGATCTACAAAGTCTGAATATAGTCTTAAAGACTCATCATCAACAAAAGCAACTTCAAAAGGCGACAACTTATGTGTCGTTATGCTATCGGCTCCGATTGTTTTTGCAATTGAGACCAATTCCGGCAATTCATTGATATTTTCTTTCATTATAGTAAAATTCAACTCTATTTTACTATTGCTGGCTTTTTCAGTTCTGTAATCTGCCAACCATTTTATATGACTGATGACTTTTTCAAATTTTGCACCGGATCTAATTTTATTAAAAAGGACATCACTCGCAGCATCAATTGAGAATCTGACGGTATGGAACAGGTCTGAATCTATAATTGCTTTCGCTTTTTCATTTGTAAGTAATGTCCCATTTGTAATAAGATTGCCGCGGACATTTTGTTTCAACACTTTCTTTATCGCCCATAGAGACTCTGTAAAATAGGGAACCATTAGAGGTTCATAAAAGCAGCCATATTGAAAACTATCGGCAAAACTTATAACCGGAAGGAATCTTTCTGTAAATACATTAAAGTCCATAACGTTTTGCATTTGAAAGTTTTTGTTAGGTACGTTACCGCACATAATACAATTCAAATTACACCCGTCATTGAGGTCAAAATTAATTTGAATTCCTATATTATTTTCCAATTGAACTTCAGCCGGTTTGTATGCTAAAAGCCTGCTTATATAATCAAGCATCTCCGGATGCAATTTTTCTTTATACCTGTTCTGTTCATCAATCAGAGAATAATATTCTTCATCTGATAATTTCGAAAAAGATTTCATTATACTTAAATTTGATCTAATAGTTTCATTTTCCGGAAAAATATCAAGTGCAGTTTTCAATAATTCATAAGAAAGTTTATAATATTGCTTTGCAGCAACAAATACAGCAACATCGTTTATCATCTCCGGATCTTGAGTTTTCTGATCCAGCAGTTTTATTAGTCTTGATTCTTCAGAATCGATTGGCAAAAAATAATTTTCAGATTTTACCTTTTCAACAACCGCATCATCGTTAACCCAGTCAAAGTAATCTTTCAGAAAGACTTTCTCACCATCGATTTGCTGAAGTTTCTTCCACTTTGAATATGCGTCTTTATATCCATAATATTTCTCTTTAAATATTATCTGTTGAGGGAGCACATATGCAAAATGGTCAAAAATGATATCTTCTCTCTCAGTTTCCTGATGCAGAAAAGGGTTAAGTCTTGCCATATCGATATATTCCCCGCTTCTTGTCTCATAAGCCAGAGAAGGCGGTTCGTGGGTTATCCATTTCAGACCGGGTTTATAACGCCAGGTTCTGATCCATTCATATTCAGAATGATTTCCATAGGTATCCTTTGAAGTAATCAAGAGGTTTTCTCCCACAAAAAATCTGCAATAATAAAATGCTGCAGTTTTTTTGGGATTTTTAATAAACAGGTCCCGCATTGTTATTATTTGTTCAGATTTCCAGAATTCATCAACGTCAATCTCCCACAAAAGGCACTCTTCCTTAATGTTTTCAAGCGGGGCATTGACCATCTCGACCTTACCATTCCAATATTTCCCGTCGTTCTTTCTATAAATTGTAATATTACCTGCGTAATGATTTTTCAATTCATTTAAATACTGACTTGTACCGTCATTACTTAATCCATTCTCATGAAAATCAGAGGTGATTACTCCCCCATTGTTTACTGACCATGCCGTATCGTGTACAAGATCTGCAACGCCCTCAACAATATGCCAATGCCATTTAAAGGGCAACTTATTAAATACATTAATATGATGTTCAATAAAGGGTTTACCATTTAACACAATTGTAAAAAAATGAATGGGCAGCTCGTCTGCTGTTATTTTCTCAATTTTATTATCGGACTGTTCCTTTTTTATCAGATTATAATACTTTTTAAAAGGCGGTTTAATTGCAATGCCTGTTCCGTTTCCATTTAAGTCTTCAATAAATAAATAATCTTTATATTTATCCTTAAACTCATCCCATAATATTTTAAGTTCTTTATGTGAAACGTGTGTAATATCATCAAATATTATTGCCCCACCTTCCTGCAGATGTTCAAAAGCGATTAACAGATCTGCCTTAGCACCATCGAAACTATGGTCCCCATCAATCAATATAAGGTCGAACCTCAGGGGATTTTCATTAACATCAAAAAATTCATTTAAAGTTTTATGGGAATCGCCTTTAATAAGAACAGGAAGGTTTTTGATCCCAAGATTCCTCAGTTCAGAAAGGACAAATTCAGGACCAGGGTTTGAAGTGATTATATTTTTATCAGGGATACAACTATAATCCTCAATCCACATATCAAAACCATAAGCTTTTGTCAGAGGCGACTGAGTTAACACCTGAGAAATAGATCTTCCTCTTCGTACTCCAACTTCAAGATAGCTGTCAGGTTTGAAAGTATATGCGTACCAATTAAGAAATGTCAAAGTATCAAAACCATCTTTACAAGAATCGATTGCGTTCTGATAATTTGTTTTGTTCCCCTTCAGCCAATAATCTTCAGTAAGGCAATTTATTGTATCAAGGACTCGTTTTTTAACTTCTATAGCTGAGGCTGATTTCTTTATATGCTTAATAATATCGTCAGTATTAATATTCTCAGTATTAAGATTCTCAGTCTTAAGATCCTCAGAAGGAAGTGCACGCTCTGTACAAGGCTCCTTGAATACAACTTCTGAGAGTACACTAATATATTTATCCAGGAGCTGATTTTTAAATATCTCGGCTTCCTTTGTGATCTTAGTTAAATCCTTTGAAAGGATCCTTTGGAATTCATGTTGAAACTTTTCAGAACTGTTTACCCAAACTGAATGCGGAAATCCCTGCAGTGTATGAGTATGTCTATCAGTATCATTTATTATTATACCAGGTATTCCAAATCCATTTGCAAAAAGGCTGGAATGCAGCCTGGTTGTAATAACCAGATCGTTTTCAGGATAAACTGAAAACATATCCTGATAAAAAGATGAAAAGATAACCGGGATATTAAGATTATATTTCTTAAAGATATCTAAGAAATGAAAGTACTCAGATTTATGGTGTGCAATAACCGAAAGGCTGTAATCTCTGGCATATAGTTCAAGAAGTATTTCCAAAGACAGCTGGTACATTTCTTTATTAACTGAATGGTTGGGTACACCAACACCATGAGGCAGCTGTATTGAAAATGCAATATTTTTTATACCATGATTGTTATTAACTTCTTTAACTTTGTCAACACTTAAAATTGCCGGACAATTTATGTAATAGTAGGGCAAGTCAAGAAGATCGATAATTTCAGGTTTTTTTTCAGTTCTGCCGGTTATAATCCTTGCATTTTTAAAAATTGTCAGTTCCGGTTCCTGATAAATATGCTTATCTACATAGTTATTTTCATAACCGGCACCAA
>JBLNEL010000259.1:0-10837 GCA_050262615.1 Bacillota bacterium | reverse complement strand
TTCTAAATAATCCATATTGCCAAAATCAATATGGACGTTTTATCTTTTTTAGAACTTGAAGTATCTGATCTCAAATATAAAAAAAAGATTTAAATATTCAATTATTTATTATTACAATTCAAAATAAAATAAATGCTATGCTTCAGGATTTATTCAGTTATGTATATAGCATAGTTTCTTGCTTAATTAGAGGGTAAGAAGTATTTTACGATATCAAAAATTGGAGTTTGACGTGTCAGCTATCAATAATTTAATTGTTAAAGTCGTTGAAGTTCTTCCAAAGCCAATAGTTAAGATATTTGCTCAAAAGTACATTGCGGGTGATTACCTGGAAGATGCAGTAAATGTCACTAAGGAATTAAACGCAAAAGGTATTTATACCACAATTGATGTTCTGGGAGAAGCAATACAGACTAAAGATGAAGCAATACAGGCAAAGAATGAATGCCTTGAAGTGCTTGAGGCCATAAAGAAAAATAATCTTATGGCAAATTTGTCTATAAAACCTACGCAGTTGGGACTTGTTATTGATAAGGATTTTGGACTAAAGCAGATCTCCGCAATAGTAGAGAAGGCAAAGGAGTACAACAATTTTGTCAGACTCGATATGGAAGATTCTTCCGTCACGGATGCAACTTTTGATCTTTTAAAATGTTTAAGAGAAAAGTATGACAATGTCGGTGTTGTTGTACAGGCTTATTTAAAGAGAACATTAAACGATGTGATTTCTTTAAACAAGATCGGTACAAACTACCGTCTCTGCAAAGGTATTTATATTGAGCCTGAAGAGATTGCTTACAAGGAGAGACAAAAGATTAGAGATAATTATCTGGCTCTATTAAAACAAATGTTCCAAGATGGGAATTATGTTGGCATTGCTACACATGATGAATATCTGGTAGAAGGTGCATACAGGCTAATAAAAGAAATGAATATACCAAAGGGGAGATATGAGTTTCAGATGCTTTACGGAGTTAGGGAAAGCCTGAGAGATAAAATCAACGCCGACGGACATAAAATAAGGATATATGTACCTTTTGGACAACAGTGGTACAAATATTCGATCAGACGCCTAAAAGAAAACCCAAATATGGCATGGGATATTACAAAGAGTATTTTTACGTTTAAATAATGAATGTATTAGGAATAGAAAGTTCTTGCGACGAGACATCGGTTGCGATTATTTCAAATGACAAATTAACAGCTAATTTAATATCATCACAGGATTTTCACGTTAAATATGGAGGTGTTGTACCTGAGTTATCCAGTCGTGCGCACCTCCAGATTATAATGCCTCTGTTAAAAGATGCTCTTAAGGCATCAGATCTTCAATTAAGTGATATAGATGTTATATGTGCTACTGCCGGGCCAGGTTTAATTGGTGCATTGCTTGTTGGATTAACCTTTGGTAAATCGCTGGCTTTTTCACTTAAAAAGCCATTTATACCGGTCAATCATATAGAAGGACATATATTTTCAGGCTTTTTAATGGAAGAAAAGCCTGAATTTCCATATCTGGCTGTAGTTGTTTCAGGGGGGCATACGCTCCTTTTGATAGTAAAGAGTGATGATGAAATTGTTAAACTTGGGACAACAGTTGATGATGCCGCCGGTGAAGCTTTTGATAAAGTAGCTAAAATGCTGGGGCTGGGATATCCGGGTGGTCCCAGGATACAGAAAACAGCCGAAAAAGGTGATCCTGGAAAAATTCAATTTCCGGTTGCCAATTTAAAGAATCCATTTGATTTTTCTTTCAGCGGATTAAAAACAGCTGTCTTAAGATATCTTCAGCAGACCTATGGTCCTGAAAGGAAAGTGCCTGAAGCAGATCTTCCTGATATAACTGCTTCTTTTCAGAATGCTGTAATCAGAGCACTTGTTCAGAATGCAGAACGTGCGCTGAAGGAATTTAAGTTAAATTCAATTTCACTTGTAGGGGGTGTGGCAGCTAATAAGGTATTAAGGAACGCTCTGGGAGAGCTGGCTGCAAAGTACAATAAAAAGTTTGTTGTACCAGATTTCGTTTTTTGCGGGGATAATGCCGCAATGATTGCCTACAGGGGTTACAAAATTTATCAATCCGGTAAAAGATTTAGCTTTGACTATAATGCATTTCCGGGATTGCTGCCAAATACTTTTGCTGTAAATGAGAAATAATAATAAATTAAAGAAACAGGGTATTGATTCACTTTCTAAAGAAGAAAAGGAATTATTATTAAAAAAATACCGAAGAAGAATTGATTTTTTCGACAGAATTTTAGTCTATTTGCTTAATCAGAGAACTAAGGCAGCTGTAATGATAGGGAGAATTAAGATCTCTCTGAATCAGCCGACCTATAATCCTGACAGAGAGCGCGATGTTCTGAAAAAAGTAAACAGACATAATCATGGTCCATTGACGCATGATTCACTTGACAGAATTTATGAACGAATACTTGATGAATCCAGAGCAACACAAAAAGCAGAGTCTCACAAATTGCTGAACAATAAGTCAGAAAATAGAGAAAAAAAAAAGCCCATAGGTGACTTCTTCACCAAAAGGGATAAAATTATTATTATCTCTTTTTTTATTATAGTATTATCACTTCTTATCTATAGTTTTTTTTCTCCCAACCACTATAAAGGTCCAACTCCTGTTACTTTTGAAATTAAAAGAGGGGAGACACTTAATAATACAATTGATTCGCTGTACAATCGTGGAATAATCCCAAATAAAAGAAACATGCGCATAGCCGCCTTTCTGCTTGGCGGGGACAGGAATATAAAAGCCGGGAGATACAGAATTCCAAATGACCTTAGCTATGTAGGGCTGCTTGAATTATTTATGAGTGGTAAAAGAGAAGTGCCGGCACTTCTGGATTTTTTCCCGGGAATTAATATTTACCAAATTGCAGGGCAGTTGCAGCAGAAGATACATGCTGATTCCCTTCAGGTTTTAAGGCTTTGCAGGGACAAAAATTTCTTAAAATCGCTTGGAGTTAATGCTCCTTCGCTTGAAGGTTACCTTATTCCGGATACTTATTATTTTTACGATAAGACTTCTCCTGAAGAAGTCCTAACAAAAGTGAAATATGAATTCAATAAATTCCTGACAGATTCATTAAAGCTAAGGCTCCGGAAGCTTGGTTATGACCTGACAGAAGTTCTTACTGTAGCCTCAATAGTTGAAGGAGAATCTGCCAAACCGGAGGAATATCCGCTAATAGCAGGAGTATACTATAACCGCTTAAAAAGAGGAATGAAGCTTCAGGCAGATCCTACTGTGCAGTATGCTTTAATGGGTAAATGGCGCAGGTTATTTAACAGGGATCTGAATATTAATTCACCCTACAATACATATCTTCACTATGGTTTACCACCAGGACCGATAAACAATCCGGGGCGTTCAGCAATATTAGCTGCACTTTTCCCAGCAAAACATAATTATATTTACTTTGTTGCTGACGGTTCAGGAGGTCACAAATTTGCTACCAATTATGAGGATCATCTTAAATTAGTAAAACAATACAGAGCATGGCTGAAAAATCAAATTACAGAATAGTACTGGTTATAATTCTTGGTGCCTTTTTGCCTCTATTATTTATGGATTGCGCAAACCAGCTTCCCCCGGGAGGAGGTCAGGTTGATACAACACCTCCTGAGATAGTTGGGACTTATCCTGAAAACGGAGCAATTTCCTTTAGTGATAATCATATCGAAATTGAATTTTCAGAGTATGTTGAAAAAAGAACCTTCCAGGAAGCACTTTTCATTTCTCCGGCATTTCAGGGACAAATGGAATTTGAATGGAGCGGCCATTCGGTAAGGGTTAATTTCCCGGAAAAATTAAAAGAAAATATTACTTATGTTGTAACAATCGGGACGGACGTTGTCGACCTGAATAATAAAAACAGGCTGGCACAAGCCTATTCATTCAGTTTTTCTTCAGGGAACAAAATTGACCGGGGAGTTGCATATGGCAAGGTATACAGTAATACTCCTTCCGGAATTATGCTTTTTGCATATTCATTGGATTCGCTGAATATAAATCCATCAACAGTAAAGCCAAAATATATTTCTCAGACAGGAAAGCAGGGGGAATATAGCCTAAGAGGTCTTGCATTCGGGAAATACAGGATCTTTGCAATTAAAGATGAATACCGGGATCTTATTTATGATATTGGGACTGACTCTTATGGTTCACCATTCAGGGATGTGGAATTAAGTGAAAAAGACTCTTTGGTAAAGGGTTTAGATTTCTTTTTGACCAGGGAGGATACAGCAAAGCCCAGACTTCTTTCGGCTGCCATGACAGACAGATATCATTTGCTTGTTTCATACAGCGAACCGGTAGACAGCACGCTTTACTTATCAAAAAATTTCGTTCTTATAGATTCTACATTAAATAAAACTATTCAGCCGGTATTTGCTTTTCAGGGCAGGGGAAAAAGAAACGAGATGGTTCTGGCAATAAAAGAAAATCTTTCAGAACCGAATAATATTTTCCTTTTTGCCAAAGAGCTTAGAGATCTTAGCGGCAATAGTACAGGTGATGATTATACAAGAATTACAGTTACAGATAAACCTGATACAAGTGCGCCATTAATAATAAAGACCATACCGCCAGACAGAGCTTCAGGTGTGGAAACTATGCATCCGCGAATTTCATTTTTCTTTGATGATGGTTTTGATTCACTGCGTGTGAGGTCATCTGCAATCAGTATAGCTGACCGTTCAGGTGTACGTTATCCATTTAGCATCAGCTTTATAGATGATGCTTCTTTCAATATCAATATACTTGCTGACCTTAAACCCAGACAGGATTATTATATAACCTTGCCGTTAAATAGTTTTACCGATGTTGCCGGAAATAAAATCGATTCTGTGTACAAATACTCTTTTACAACGTTTACAGGGACAGATTTTTCCGGTGTATCAGGCACTGTTGTTCCTGCTTCGGATATGTCGCCAAAGAATATTATTGTTGTTCTTCAGGATGCTGAAAATGCCAGACGTATATATAAAAAGAAAACAGGGGAAAAGCTGGATTTTGATTTTAGCAGAGTAGAGCCCGGTAAATATATTATCTGGAGTTTCCAGAGCAGAGATTCTTCGGTTAATTACAATTATGGAAAGCCCTGGCCATTTAAACCCGCAGACAGATTTACCGTTTCACCAGATACACTTAATCTCAGGGCCCGCTGGCCGGTCAGCGATGTTACTGTAAGTTATTAAGTATTCTGAATATATAATAGAAAAAGATATTATAGAAAAAGGCTGCCCCGGAAGTTATTTCCAGGGCAGCCTTTTTTGTAAATATATAATTTCCGTTAATAGAGGAAGTATTTTTTAGAAATGGTTTTAAAAGGCTTAACGTCTTTATTCAGGAAATCCTTAATATCGCTATAGAGCATTTTTTCGCTAAAAAGCTTTCTAACCTTATCGGTTCCAGCAACTTTATCAAAGAAAGCAATTCTGTTATCTTTTGCCATCTTAAAAGGATTTTTGTCAGGGTAAAGCTCGTTATGAACCTGCATAAATAAATACTGGAGGCTCAGAAGGTTTACCTTTTTCATATCAAAAATATGAATCTGTACCCCATGAAGCTCCTTTTTTTCCCATGCTCCATAAAATGGTTTTATTGTAAGCGGTCTGAATTTTACCCCTTCAATATTGAGCGCATTCATTTTATCAGCAAGTGCCTTTTGGTCTATCCATTCTGCTGCAAAGATTTCGAAAGGGATAGTATAGCCGACGCCTTCGGAAATCACACCAAGTTCTCCTAAGACTCCAGTTGAAACATAATACTCTGAAGCATCTTTATGCGGTACGTGGGGAGAAGCCGGAACCCAGGGAAGACCTGTTTCCTGGAATGTCATACTCCTTTTCCAACCTTTCATTGGTACCACTGTGAGTTTACATTTAACACTGTCTTTAAGCATATGTTCTTCATTCAAAAATCTGGCCAGTTCGCCGCAAGTAAGTCCATAAACATAAGGTATCTTAAACTGGCTTACAAAAGAAATAAAACCGTCTTCAACGACGTTGCCTTCAACTTTTTCACCGGTAAGAGGGTTAGGTCTGTCAAGAACAACAAACTCTTTATTATTCTCAGCTGCAGCTTCCATAGCTACACCCATTGTGCTGATGTATGTATATGATCTGCAGCCATTATCCTGTATATCATAAACAAGTACATCGATATCCTTTAGCATTTCAGGAGTAGGTTTACGGGTTTTGCCATATAAAGAATAAACAGGAAGTTTTGTTGCCGGATCAGTGTAGGATTCTATCTTTTCCCCAGCCGGAATATCTCCGCGGACCCCGTGTTCAGGACCATATAATGCAGCAAGTTTTACTCCAGGAGCTTCGAAGAGAATATCAATTGTTGATTTGAGCGATCTGTCTACTCCGGTCGGATTTGTTATTAGTCCAACTCTTTTTCCTTTAAGAATGTCAAACTTTCTATCCCTGAGCACTTCAATTCCTGTTTTTACTTTAGGTAACTGAGCATATGCCGGAACTAAAGCCATAAGTACCAAGAAAAATACAACTAACCATTTTTTCATTGTCTTAATTCCTTTTTTATATTGTCTGCGATAATATCACCTGCAGTTTTTACCTCATTGCCTGCAGTTTCTGCCGATAAAAGAAGTTCATCTGCCATAGCCTGGTTCTTCAAAGCTGAGCAGTTAATCAGCACGTTCAGAAAAGCTCCCTGTGCAGCAGTAGTAAGAAGAAGGGCTGCAACGCCGGCATCTGAAAGTGAATTCTTATTTCCTTTGTCAACAATCGTTTTTATATAGGGGACGACCTGAGCACAGGTATTAATAACTTCTGCCGGAACTTCAGCAGCTTTATAGGTAGCTTCTTCTATTTTTTCTGCTCTGGCAGTCTTTTCCTCATCAGTATCCTTTGGTAAACGGAATGCTTCCATTACCTGATCAAAAGCCTGATTATCTTTTTGTGCAAGGTCAATGAATTTTCTTTTGAATTCATCCATCTTCACTTTTATTTCAATCATTTCGGATTCAACATCTGCATACTTCTTCTTACCGATAGTAAGGTTACAAACCATTGTCCCCAAGCTTGATGCCAGTGCAGCACACAGTGCTGATACGTTTCCTCCTCCGGGAGTAGGGGAGTTAGAGGAAAGTTCGTCTAAATATTCCTGTAATGTTTTTGATAATTCCATGATTTATCCGTTTTATTTATTATTGTTCTTTTATACTGAATTAAATCATATAGTCAATGATCTTCTGCTGCGGGTCAAATTTATTTAAAGAATTTAACCCAAGCTTTTCAATTGCAAGATCTACCAGGGCTTTTTCATCGCTGACAGAGTTATCCGAATAATATCTTCCGGCCATTAATAATGCTTCTAATGGAACAAGCCCTACTATTTCACTGCCATCAACCTCAACCCCAAGTCTTTCAGCCTCTTTTTTTACTTCTTCAAAGGCAACATGAATTGGAGTTATGTTATAATTTTTCAGGTTCATTGAAACCTGTGTTATAGTGTACTTCTCAAGAGAAACTCCCATACCCTGTACTGTCTTAAGTCTACCCGGTATCTTAACTGTTTCACCATTTACTTTTACAATATTTCCGTTCTCATCTCTTTGGGGGCGACCGGTTTCTCTCAGGATCTCTGCAATTTCCTTTGAATATTTTATATCGGTAGATTTGATATTTACGTTATAAGCTATGAGAAAAAATCTTGCTCCTGTTACCAAAGCTCCAAGCTTAGGATTAAAAACAGCCTGACCGAAGTCCGGGGTCCATTCTTCCAGTTTTAATTTTTCTTCAAGACCTTCATATTCACCTTTACGGATATTAGAAAGGAGTTTTCTGGAAGGTTTTCTGGAGGCTTCCTCATAAAGATAAACCGGCAAGTCTAATTCTTTAGATATTCTTTCACCAAACTCCTCGCTTATCCTTACGCATTCTTCCATAGTAGCATTTTTTACAGGGACAAAAGGCACAACGTCAATTGCACCTATTCTTGGATGTTCGCCCTTGTGCTGTGTCATATCTATTTTAGATGCTGCAGCCTTGCAGGCAGCAATTGTTCCTTCAAGGATTCCTTTTTCATCTCCTGCAAGGGTTACAACTACCCGGTTATAATCAGCGTCAGGTTCAAGGCTTAAGAGTTTTACTCCACTAAGATTACTTACTGCCTGACTTATTGCCTTAAATGTTTCAGGATCCTTACCCTCACTGAAATTAGGCACGCACTCAATTATTTTCATATATCTGCCTTATGAAGATTTGTAAATTATTTTTCCATTTTTCACTGTGCACACATTAAGGTTTTTGGCAACGTTATAAACTATATCGGGATATTCTGAAGTATCAAAAATTGAAAAATCAGCTTTTTTCCCAATTTCAATACTTCCGGTTACTGAATTTCGATCTAAAGCTTTTGCAGCGTTGATTGTAACCGAAGATATTACTTCTTCAATTGTCATTCTCATCTGAATTGCTGCGAGACTCATAATGAATCCAATATCAGCAATATGAGAAGAGCCCGGGTTATAATCGGTTGAAAGTGCTACAACAGCGCCTTTTTTAATAAGTTCTCTGGCAGGGGCATATCCATATTTAAGGAAAAACGACACACCTGGCAGCAGTACACAGACTGTTTCTGCAGAAGCCGCTTTTTCAATATCTTCGTCAGAAATCATTTCAAGGTGGTCCAGGCTGTAAACATTATATTTTAGTCCAAGACTGACGCCTCCGATCCTGTTAAACTGCTCGGTATGTAGTTTCAGCTTAAAACCAAGACTGGCTGCTTTCATTAACACTCTCTCAGTTTCAGAAGTACTGAAGGCGGTTGTTTCGCAAAAAACATCGCAGAATTCAGCTAATCCTTCATTGGCTATATAAGGGAGGAGCCTTTCAGTAATAAGGTTTAGGTATCCTTCATGGTCATCTTTGTATTCCTTAGGGTAGGTATGAGCCCCTAAAAATGTCGGTACAATATCGATTTCAAATTCCTGGTTAAGGTCTTGAATTGTTTTTAAAATTTTAATCTCATTTTCAAAATTAAGTCCGTAGCCGCTTTTGATCTCGAGTGTGGTAATTCCGCGTGAAATTGCATATCTAATTCTGGAGCCGGATAGATCCTTAAGCTGTGTCTGTGATAATTTTCTAAGTGACCCGACAGTTTTAATAATCCCTCCGCCGGATTTTGCTATTTCCTCATATCCAACACCAGCTATTTTCATTCTGAATTCTTCAGCCCTTGAGCCCGCAAAAACAGTGTGAGTATGGCAGTCAATCAAGCCCGGCAGAACAACTTTCCCCGTTAAATCGACCGTCTGGTCAAACGAATATTTCCGGATGTCTGCATTAGTGATAAGATCCTTTATTGTTTCATCTTCAACAACTATTGAATATCCCTCGAGCAGTCCGATATCGTTTAACTGATCGCCATTCTTAAAGTTTATTCCGTTAGTATTTACGGTTACAATCTGATCCGGGGAAGAAAATAGTTTTAACATATAATAAAATTACTATAATTTGAATTAAAACAGATTAAATACAGAACTGCATACAATTGGTTACATTACTGAACAGAAATATACAATTAAGATCGGATAAATATAAAAAAAACAGATATTATATGTTAGCCCCGGGAAGGTCCGAAATATTTATTTTTTGTCAAATTCTCAACAATTTCGTAAATTGGGGTATTAAAAATAAAAGGACCTTGAAAAATGCCTCCAGCAAAAAAGCTTAAGATTCTTTTTGTTACTTCAGAAGTAGTCCCTTTTGTTAAAACAGGCGGTCTGGCAGATGTCTCAGCTGCACTTCCACAAACTCTCACTGAATTAGGTCATGAAGTCAGAATTGTCTGTCCTAAATACGGAGCTATTGATGAAAGGCGTTTCAAAATCCATGAAGTAGTACGCCTAAAGGATCTTAGTCTTAAGATCGGGGAAAAAGATGTTGTTTTTTCTCTCAGATCCTCGTTTTTAATTGGGCAGAAAGCAAGGGTTCAGATCTATTTCCTGGATAACTACGAGTATTTTGGAAGCAAACAAGCTTTATATGTTGATCCTAATACCGGGCTTGATTATCCGGATAATGATGAGCGGTTTATACTTTTATGCCGCAGTGTTTTTGAACTTATAAACAAGCTCGGCTGGGTTCCTGATATAATACATGGAAACGACTGGCAATGCGGATTAATACCAGCATACCTAAAGACGGTGTATAAAGACGAGCCTCTTGTAGAGAATGTAAAGACTATTTTCACTGTTCATAATCTTGCTTATCAGGGATTCTTCCCAAAATCTGAATTTTACAAGACGGGGTTGCCGGAGGAATTAAATTCAGAAAAAGGGATCGAGATATACGGCCGTCTTAACTTTATGAAAAGCGGTTTAATGTTTGCTGATGCGATTACGACAGTAAGCGAGCGATATTCTGAAGAGATTACAAAAGATGACGAATTAGGGGCCGGGTTAAAGAACGTTCTACTGAAACGTAAAAAAGATTTATTCGGCATAATAAATGGAATAGATGATAAAGTTTGGAATCCGGAATCTGACAATTTTATCCCAAAGAAATTTTCAGCAAAAACGCTTGAAGATAAAGCAGAAAATAAGAAAGCATTATGCGAAAAGTTTAATTTGACATATAACGAGAATATACCTGTCATTGCGTCAATTTCGAGATTAGTTGATGGTAAGGGATTTGACCTGATATCTGAGATTATAGAAGAAGTTCTTAGTATGGATGTGCAGATGGTTCTTCTTGGCACAGGTGAGAAGAAGTATCATAAGCTTTTCGAAGAAATGCAGTCCAAGTATCCTGAAAAATTCTCATGTTTTCTTGGATTTGATGATGA
>JBLNEL010000258.1:0-17702 GCA_050262615.1 Bacillota bacterium | reverse complement strand
AAGCCATAATTCATATAGATCATAGAGCATCTTGCCCGGCATCTTAAATGCTCCCCAGATCCAGTTGCTCTCCACTTCAGGCTTCTTTACAAGTATCTTGCTTACGTTCTGATACTGATCTGTAACAACTGCATCAAAGTACTCTGGTTTTTCTACCGGAAATAATAAAAACGATAAGACATCATCAGGCAGATACCCCAGCCCTTCAACCGGAAACCATACTGTGTCCGGTAACCCTACGATTACAGGCTCGTTTATATCAATTACATGCAGCGCACTGAAGATAGCATCACATAACCCTTTGGGATTCTGCTGGACTGTGTAACAGAAATTCGCAGGCCTGATCCCCGAACCATAATATTCCATTATATCACTCTTGCCTGGAGAAATTACTATACAGATCTTCTTTGCTCCGCCTGTGATCATTCGCTCTATTAAGTACTCACTTACAGCCTTGGGCCTTTCTGTATTTCCGTCAAAACGGCTCCCGACCGGAAGTAGTTCTTTTGAAAATGCCAGTGGCTGTATCCTGCTGCCTGACCCCGCTGCCGGTATTATTCCCCACATACCTCTCCCTCCTTTGTTTCTCAGTTTTACTGAATTCTTCCAGTATCTTTTCAAATTCAATTGCCCGCTGCTCGCCTGTATGATCTCTTAATACCCTCTCACGTGCAGCCTTTGCTATTTTTAACCTCTCTTCATTTGGCATATTAAGCGCTTCGGTAACTTCTTCTGTACTGCTTACTATTATTATCTCCCTTCCAGGCTCAAAGAACTGGTCAAGCCCTGCCCATGTGTCACTTATTATCGGTACGCCGCAGGCCGCTGCTTCAAAGAGCCTGCCTGATGGACAATACCCCATCTCAGCCATTGCGCCTCTTGTAATGTTTAATGTGAAATCTGATGAACAGTAAAATGCCGGATGATCAGGCGGAGAGATGTGCGCAAGATACCATATGTTGCCTGCCCAGGGGAAGTCTTCAGGATACATCGAGCCGCCGATGATAAATCTTTTTTCCGGCAGCTTCCTTGCCGGCTCAATAAAAAGCCTCTCAAGTAATGCCTGACGGTCTGAGGCATATGTCCCGAGATATGAAAATTCGCACCTGTATGAATCTGACTTATCTACAGGCCTGTGTGTCAATGGATCGGCACTCCCATAAAGCGGAGCTGTGTATCTTGCCCCCAGACGACTTTTAAGTGCATCCAAAGCTGCTCCGCCTGTATAGCTTAATACTAGATCATATTCCCCTAAACCTTCTTCCATTATATATGGCACCGGCTTTCCTTTGCTTAAGTCTTTCAAAGTAACCGGAGTGTCCAGATCATAAAATATCTTATAAAGAGCATTTGAACTTAGAAGATGCTGCGAAGCCTTTATCCCGTCTGGACAATATGAGGTCACTATCCCTGCATCTGCACTCCTCAGCTCAGCCTTGGCTTCTTCAATTACTTCTTCCCAATCTGTGTAGAGTATCAGCCTGACTCCCGGCATCTCGGTTAAATCCCGGTTTGATGCATAATATGGCACATCTTTTTCAAAAAATATAATATTGTGACCCCGCCTTACAAGTGCACGGCATAACCCCCGCCAAATTGTCGCGTGGCCGTTCCCCCACGATGAACTGATCGTCAGCCCGAATATTACTATTTTCATTTCCTCAGATTCCGATCACTTTTTTGTTCTGTGTGCTCTGCTCTCCTGTACCTTCATTAAGTACGTAACGCTTTACTACCTGTTCTGAAAAATATGCAAATTCTCCTAGGTCAACCGGCGGACTGGTGTGATGTTCACGCTTACCTCTTGATGGCGGTGTAAAACATAACGTAAGCGTTACATCAAAATCTTTAATGGCCTCCATCTGCCTGTCAAACCAGTCCAGTGCGTTTGGACGATACCAGTCTGCCCAGCTTATGCCTGTACGTAACTTTTTTACACCCATCTTTTTAAGCCAGTAAACTATTTCATCTAACCTGTGATCTTCAAAATGTATCCACTGGCAAAGTCCCATCTCCGGATTAAAATGCTCCATCGCCGGCTTTGGGGTCCCGTCTGCCCTTACTAAACCCATGTAAAAATGCCTGTAATATGCACTCCCTTCACTCTCTTTGTGCCTCGTCGTTGCTTCCCAGGTCGGAGGCAGATCAAGTAGACTGTACCAGTAAACCCTCTCAACCCGGTTTAACAATAACTCTGTCGTCCTCTGTAAACCGAATACCTGGACTTCATCTGCTCCGAATGTCGATACTCCGACTTCAGTTACCCACACCGGCAATCCTGATATGTCTTCTATTTCCTTTACCTTCTCCGGCCATTCGTCTATCTTCCAGTGATTCCAGTCTAAAGGAAATCCATGCACTGCTACCGCATCTAGCCACTGAAGCAGATTGTGCCCTCTTAATAACGCAATGAAATTCGAATCTATAGGAGATATACCTCCAAGAACTAGCGTAAGCTCGGGAGAAATCCTTCTGACTGCCTGGGCTGCATACTCGATCATAGAACTGAAATCCCGCCATTCCGGATCGATCAGAAAATCCCAGTGCGATAAATTGTTCGGCTCGTTCCAGAACTTAATTGCTTCTACCATTAATGCTCCTTTCGACGTAATATATCTTCGGCTTTATATATCTGATGAAATCATTCTTTGTTGAAATCTTCCTTTTTATAGAATACTGTTTGTCCTTTTTATACCCGATCTTCCTAGGCTCTGCCCTGCATTTATCAGCTCTTTTTGATTGTATGAGGCTCTGGCTCCGTTCCTGGCGTGAGTGCACATGTATATTTCATGGTCAGGACGCACATTTACTCTAAGCCCTGCAGACCTAAGCATAGCTTCAACTGCTGCATGGTTCGGCGCCCACCAGTTTGTGTCATCACCAGACAAACTCTTTTCAATAAATGCCATCTTAGGCCAGCCCCGCTCCAGCATCTGGTCCCGCTCGTTTATATCCAGATCATTCGGAGTTTTATATACTTCATCACCCGGCATTGTAAGGGATTGAAAAATCAAAATTTTGTTAAATTTCTGTGAAACTATATCCAGCGCTAAAAGCGGATAACGTAAATGATAGAATACTCCCATAAATAATATCATATCATATGACTGCTTGTTTGCGGCAAGTTCATAGACCTGCATCTGCCTGAAACTGACCCTGTCTTTTAACTCCATCTGACGCGCAGCCCACTTCGCCTGCCTTAAATAATGATTGTCTATATCAATGCCTGTTACAGTTGCTCCCCGCCTGGCAAGCTCGAATGTGTAATAACCTGCATTACAGCCGATATCAAGAATACTCCAGCCTCTTAAGTTTCGGGGAATATGATGCGCAATCTTCTCCCACTTGAATGCCGGAAAATCTCCTAATGGATGATTCGGCGCAGTCTGCGTCCCGTCCGGTAAATGCAGGTTGTGAAACCATGGACCAAGTTCCTGAACTTTGTGTTCACCTGGAGTCTTGGGATTGCTTAAATATGTTTCTAATGTCTCTATCATTTTTGTCTTTCCTGAAGATTTCATCGTGTGTTTACTTTTTCAAACAGTTCATATGCATAACGCTCCAGCTCCTCTGCCCTGTGAGCTGCTGTGTGCTGGCTTAATACCCGATGCCTCGACCTTTGACCTATTTTCACCCTTTCTTCTTCGGAAAGGTTTTTAATGTGTCTTAATGTCTCCTCTCCTGAACGGCTTATTAGTATTTCATCGGTGAATGAAAATATTTCATCCAAACCTTTCCAGTAATCACTTATTATAGGTACCCCGCATGCCGCTGCTTCAAAAAGCCTTACACTCGGTGAATAACCAGCCTCAACCATATCATGCCTTGTTATGTTAAGTGTAAAACGCTGCGAGTTGTAGAACTTCCTGTGTCCTGCAGGCGGCAAATGATATATCCTTTCTACATTCTGCGGCCATTTGATTGTATCCGGATACTGAGGACCTGCAACGATAAACCTCCCTTCAGTCCACTTCTCAGCAGGCTGAAGCATAAGTTGATCAAGCACCGGCTGACGGTCATCACTGTAAGTGCCAATGTAACCCAGATCATATTTGATCTCGGTCAAATCCGGATAGTATTGCCCCGGATCTACTGAACAGTAAAGCGCACGCGCCATCGGTGAACCGAACTTCTCTTCCAGCTTCTTTAACGTCGGACCGCCTGTAAATGAAAGATAAAGATCATACCGGCTTATCAGCTCAGGCGTAAGATATTCGTAATCGTTATTCTTAAGTTTCGAAAGCGTAACAGGAGTATCAATATCATAAAACGCTGTCTTATTCTCTGCAATTGTGTTAACCCATTGCCCGATATTTACTCCATCCCGAACATATGAGCCTACTATTACAAGGTCGGCTTTCCGGATGTTTTCACTATATCGGTCTTTTAATTCCTCAATTGATAAATAAATTTCAGTACACCCATACGGCGGCTTAGGCATGTCCCTGTTCGAGGCATACCATGGAAGATCCCGCTCAAGAAATAGTATACTGTGCCCCCTGTTTGTAAGCTCTCTTACAAGTCCCCGGTATGTCGTAGCATGACCATTTCCCCATGAGGAGGTAATCGAAAGTCCAAGAATAACAATATCAAGTTTTCTCTGTGTCATTGCTTCTTTATGCCTCCCTGCGGATTTCAGGTAATTCAAGCAATATTGCCTCTAACTGCTCTGAACGGTGAGCATAGGTGTGCTCGTTTAATACTCTCTTCATTGCAGCCTGCCCGACCTTACGCGCTTTCTCTATAGTCAGCAATCTTAAAATTTCAACTACTTCATCACCGCTCTTTGCAACAAGTATTTCTTTACCTGGCTCTAAGAATAATTCAATCCCTTCCCATGCATCTGTTATTATGCAGGCACCTGCACCTGCAGCTTCAAAAACCCTTGTAGCAGGAGAAAACCCATATCGCGCCATGCTCTCACGGCTTATGTTTAGTACCGCAAGCGGTGAACAGTTAAATGCGTTGTGATCTTCTGTATAGACATGCCCAATGAACTTTACATTCTTTACATCCGGAGCCCACTCAACCCAGCCGCTTCCGCCTAAAATAAATGTGTGCCCGGGCATCTTCTGCGCCGGATTTAAGAAAAACTCCCATACCCTCATCTCACGGTCCGGCATCCTGTTGCCAAGAAATCCCAATACCCCCTTGAATCTCTCCTGCGCTTCAACCGGATGATGTGTCGCCGGATCTAAAGCATTATATACTGGCACGCACTTCCGTGCTCCTAATTTTTCATAGGCCTTTACTACCGGATCTCCGCCCCCATATGTAAAAATAAAATCATACCTTGGAATGAGTTTTTTAAACTGATCTTTTGGATCGTTATGCACACGGTCTAAAGTAGCCGGGGCATCAACATCCCAGAATGCAACCATCGTATCATGCCCCTGTAGCTTTAATACCTCTTCCTCTAGCAATGTGTCAAATACCCCCACTCCGCTTGCCTTTATTATCAGATCTGAGCCTTTTGCCTTTTCTAAGGACTCGTACACCCCCGACTCATCTTCTGCACTATAAACTACACTCCTTGCATAATCAGGATCAGCTATGTCCCGGTGCTGCTGACGCTCAAATGCATCAGGCTCATAAAAAGTGATCTGATGCCCGCGCTCGTGTAAAGATTTTATTATCCCTCTGTAATAGGTTGCAGCACCATTCCAATAGGCTGAGACAAGACTGGAACCAAAAAATGAGATCTTTAACCCTCTGTTCATATTTCTCCCCTGAAATTTTAGATTGTCATAGGTGTCGCTTTGTAGCTTCAGGAAACCTGTACCTGCTCTTTTATTATCCCAAGCTCCCTGCAGATAGTTATCAGTTCATCTGCCCTGTGAGCACATGTGTGGCGCTTTAATATTGTTTCACGCCCGTTCTTTGAAAGCTTTTCATAAAGGCCCTTGTCATTAAGCACTTCCTTGATCAGCTTTTTCATCTCTTCTCCATTTTGTGCAGCTAAGTAGTCCTCTCCTTTTCGGAATAATCCTTCGGCATCTTCCCAGGGGGAACAGATAAGCGGAATCCCGCAGGCTAAAGCTTCAAAAGGCCTTATCGTTGGAATCCCGGGTAACGATTCCACATATGGACTCCTTGGTATATGTATGGTAAGCCTGTATTCAGCAAATGCTTCAGGCACCTTGTAGTTGGGCAGCCAGTCGCCATATTCTATCCCTGCTTCTTTAAGCGACTTTAAGGCTTCATTAGAATATCTTACTCCATAGACTTTCGCGCTTATTGCAAGTTCCTTTACCGGATCAAGCAGAAACTCGTGAAGTTCACGCGTGCGCTCTTCGTCTCCCCAATTGCCTACCCAGATCAGCTCACCTTTTTTCTCAACCCCTTTGACTGGATGAAATATCCTTACATCTGCTGCTTCATGCCAGGTCCAGGCACGGCCGGTCCACCCGTTTTGTAAATATATATCCCTTATTACATTGCCGTAAGCAAGTACACCATCATAACCCGAAAGATCATACTGCGACATTGATTCTTTGTCCGTAACTGACCGATGATGAGTATCATGAAATAAAAGCCTGTAATGAGTATTATGCTTCCTGTGCTCCCCGAGTCTTTTTACCAGCTCATGCTCATTCCACTCATGCACTATCACAAGATCAGCCTGATCAAGCACTCTGTCATATTCTAAAGTATCAGGGGAGTACACTCTGCTGCTTAGGCCGGGATAGTACTGAAAGAATTCTTTTAAAACCTCTTCCCCTTTTTGTTCAACTAAATTCTGAATGCTCCAGCCGTTTTCAGGTTCATAAACTCTTACATTGTGCCCGCGTGATTTAAGTTCAGTTACTATGCCCCTAAGAAAATGCGCATTGCCATGATTCCAGTCCGAGATCAATGAATGATAAAACATGATTATATTCATACTTCCCCATCCCCCAATTCATAATTCATAATTCATAATTCTTAATTCTTAATTCATAATTCTTAATTCTTATTGATTTCCATTTTGTGTTTCTGCCTTACCAGCTGACTGTATAGTGATAAATACTTGTCTCCCATTCTCTCAGGCGTAAACGACAGGGCGCGCCTGCGCACTTTCTTTGCAGCCTCAATTCTCATTCTGTCATTTTGTATAAGTTCATTTATCCTTGCACATAATCCCTCGTAATCCTCGGGATCTACAAAGATTGCTGTGTCTTCCCATACTTCTCTTAACGTTGGAATATCCCCAAGCACCAATGCACAGCCTGATAATGCTGCCTCGAGTGCCGATAAACCAAAAGGCTCGTACTTTGCAGGCAAAGCAAATATCGGGGCTTTGCTCATCCACCTGCCAAGATCAGCAGATTGAAGCTTGCCTAGCCAGTTTACCCCTTCAAATGGGATAAACCTCCCATCTGGATCTTCTTTTTCCCCTGCTACATATACCGGCCATTTAAGCCTGGGAGCAACATAGGCTAACATCGAAACATTCTTTGCCTCATCCCATAGCCTGCCTGCTGAAAGCACAAACGGCTCCTTCTTCTTTGGAAGAAACTCATCTGCTTTCCTTGAATTGTATACCGCACCTGCACTGTTAAACTGCCCGTAATGAATTCTTAATTCATTTAGCATTGCATTCGTGGGAGCTGTAACTATATCTGCATCCCTGAGCCCTGCAGTTACTTCCTGCCTGTATCTCCTCCATGCATCATGTGGCTCATGATGCTTGACAGCATAATACCATGAATAAACACATGAATGCCCTACTATAAGCGAAGGTGATTCAAAATTCAGCTTGCCGTGTGAATAATCATTAAGATGTATTACATCCGGCTGCGTCAGTACTTCAAGATCTAAAAGCCATTGCCCTGCTTTTTGAACATCTTCCCATGGATTTTCCATCCACTCAAGCTTGTAAGTGCTTTCAAAGAGACTTACATTCGGCATTTTTGCTGCATCTTGCTTCTGTTCAATTGAAGGCAGCCCGCCCATCGAGGCAAGCACTACCTCTATGTTATACCTCTGCAAAGATCTCGCAAGCTCGAGCGAATATGTCCATACTCCGCCAATCGTGTCTGTTGTCATTAAAACACGGCGGACACTGTTTGAATAAACTTCTCCTGGGACCATTAAATATTCCGGAGACTTTCTTATTTCTTTTTCGATGTCTTGTGCTCACCCGGGGATTTATGCCCTCCTGAGCTTTTATGCTCTGTTTTACCTCCCTGTTCTGTTTGATGTCCCCCTTTATGTGATTCTCCTTTATGTGATTCTCCTTTATGTGATTCTCCACGTGCTACTAGTTTTGAAAAACGGCTCTGCTCACCGTCTTTGGTTTCTTCCTGATATAAAAATGCCAGATGCGATTCCTCAAATTTCTCAAAGAATTCATCCCATGATATCTTTTCTAATGTGCCCTGACCACTGTAACTCGGGAAATCAATGCGCAATAACCCTGCCTCTTCACCTTTCTGCTGTGTGCCTTTTACTGTTGCAGGACTCCCGCCCCTTTCTTCAACCCACTTTTTAATTGTCTCATGGTCTGTCGTTATTTTTGATTCCTGTGCAGACATATTTACCTCCCTTATCCGGTTTATCATTTATTTCTTAAATTCTTCTTTCTGCTTTTTCCCGTTCTTCTTTCTGCTTTTTCCGTTCTTCTTTCTGCTTTTTCCGTTCTTCTTTAGATTTAGTGTTTTATTCATTTTTGATCAATACATTCCGCTCTGCCTCATAAATCCCGTCTATTACTGAGGCTGCATTAGCTATTTGCTCAATCTCAGGATGATAATAATTGCTTCTTGAAAGCTGCTCAAGCCAGTTTAATGCCGCTCTTGGCCCCCAGTTGTCAGGCGGCTCTGAAAGCGTCTCCCTTGCCGTCCAGCGGTAATGTTCTGCTTTGAAATCGTAAAATGATCCATTTACATTCTTAAGTGAAAGCCCGCCTTCAGTTCCGAAAAACGATGCTTCAATAATTGCATCATAACCGGCTGAGACTTTCCATGAGCAGGTAAGACTTACTGTGGCTCCGTTGTCTAATTCAAATTTGGCTGCCGCAAAATCTTCTACTTTATCTCTGTTGTATACAAGCCTTTCACCATGCGAAAAAAGATGACTTGAGATATTCCTTACTTTAGGATTATTAAAGGCCCAAAGCACCAGATCAACTAAATGAATGCCCAGATCAATTACACACCCCCCGCCTGATAAGACCGGATTGTAAAACCATTCCTTGTCTGGCCCGTATGCATTGTGAAATACCAGGTTAACTGCAAAAACATTCCCTATCTGCCCCTGGTCAAGTATTCTTTTTATGCTCTGCATACCCTTCAGATAACGGTAGGAAAGATCTACTCCTAATAAACGGTTGTTCTTTTTTGCAGCTTCAATTACCTGACGCGTTTCATCTTCATTCCTGCCTAGCGGCTTCTGGCAGAATACGGCAACTCCTCTCTCTAAGGCTATTATCGCCTGCTCTGCATGCATTGCACTTGGAGTCGCAATTACAATTCCGTCTAAATCTAGCGAAAGCATATCCTTCAGACTGCTCATTCCTTTTGCCTGCGGAGCAAGATTTTTTGCCTGAAGCACCAGCTCCCTTGAAGGATCTGCAATGGCAGCTATTTCAGCCATACCACTCCTTGCTATTGCCTCCATACGGTTGCGACCGATCCAGCCTACTCCTAAAAACCCGACCAAGGGCTTGGTATGCAGTTGTCCTTTTACTGCTCTGCCTTTTCTTTTTTCTTTAAATGATTTTTCTTTTAATACTTTTTCTTTAAATGATTTTCCCTTAAGTTCTTTCTCCTTAAGTTCTTTCTCCTTAAGTTCTTTCTCCTTAAGTGATTTTTCTTTTAATTCTGTATTCATAGTTTCACCCATGCTTTTAAGAAACCATCTTCACGTTTTTCAGTTGCTTCAAATGCCTCTGTTATCTGCTCTAAGCTGAACTGATGTGTAAAAAGAGAAAAGGGATCTAAAATTCCGTTTGAAACCAGATCTACTGCATCCCTGATCCCCTGCATATAAATTTTATCATCCCTTTCATGCGCATTTATAACATCTAACCCCCTCCAGTTCCATAACTGCATGTTTACCTGCCGCACTCCATCCTGATGATATCCTGCTATGATCAGCTTCCCGCGCACCTTTGTCAGTTCTCCTGAGAGATCTATCGGCCATTGCTTGCCTGTCGATTCAATAACCCGGTCGCAGAACTCCCCTTTGGTCAGCTCCTTAACTTCTTCTATTATTCTGTAATGATCATCCATTAAGATCGTTTTATCTGCACCGGACTGCTTTGCAACTTCAAGCGAATATGGCCTCCTTGATATTGCAATAACCCTTGCACCTAGCTTCGATATCAGCTGCGTCAGTAGTGCACCTAAAAAGCCTATCCCTACAATTGCTACTGTATCCCCTTTTTTGATGTCACTTCTCTTAAAAATGTTTACAGCACAGCCTAAAGGCTCCCCCGGAAACGGCTTGCCCGCTAAACTCTCGGGCAGAGGCACAAGGTTTTCTGCTTTTACAATGTCATATTCTGCATAAGCGTGGTAGGAAAGCGCAGCAACCCTCTCACCTTTGTATAACCCTTTTACACCTGTCCCTGTTTGATCAATTATTCCCCAGCCTTCATGCCCCGGCGAACCTGCCTCTATTGGATATTGAAACCATTGCCTTCCTTCATAAACCGGAAGATTTGAAGAGCATACCCCGCAGCCTTCAAGCTTTATCCTGACTTCATCTTCCTTTGGCGATGGCACCGGTGTATATTCTATCTTTATCTGCCCCGGCCCTGAAAATACTGCAGTTCTCATCTTTCCTGGAGCCTCATCTCTCTGCGGCACGATTGTCTTGTACAGAGAATCCGAAACATCTTCGGGCTGAACAGTCTTATCCGTCCCGTTATTTTCCATAGTGATTCCCTCCTTGAATTTTTTTCGGTTATGTCTGTTCTCAACAGCTGCTTTTTCAACAGCTGCATTTCAGTTGTATATGTCCTTCTACTGCGCTACTTTTTTTACCTTACTTTCTATTACTGTTTGCTTTCTGTACTTTATCAGCCATCGGTATAGGTTCTCCACTCCTTCTAAAGCACTTACTTTCGGCGCCCAGCCGGTAACTGAATTGAAAAGACTCGTATCTGATACGTAATATTTCTGATCTCCCTGCCGCCATGAACTGAAACTGACCTCAGGCCTTTTACCCTGCAATTCTTCAATGTAATTCAAAAGCTCATGCAGACTTAATGTGTTCTGCACACCTCCGCCAATATTAAATGCATTGCCTTTTGTATAAGCAATGTTCTCATGCGCTGAGATTAAAGCATCAACAAGATCCTCTGCATAAAGTATATCCCTTACCTGATAACCATCACCATATATTGTAATCGGCTCTCCCATTAAAGCCTTTATAAGGAAGAATGCTACCCACCCCTGATCTTCTGTTCCAAATTGATGAGGCCCGTATATGCAGCTCATTCTGAATACTACGTTAGGCATGTTGTATATTCGTGCATAATCTATTACATACTGATCTGCTGATCCTTTTGAACAGCCGTATGGACTGTGAAAGTCAAGTGAACGCTTCTCACTTATGCCGTTCTGCCTGTACTTTAGTTCAACAGGCTCATATCTTAAGCCGCTCTTTGCCATCGCTATATCCGGCAATTCTCCATAAACTTTGTTGGTCGAAGTAAGCAGTAACGGTACCGGCTCTTTGAGTGAACGCAGTGCCTCAAGCAGATTAATTGTCCCCTGAACGTTTATCTCAAAATCATTTACTGGATTATCCAGACTCGTTGTCACTGCAACCTGCGCTGCAAGGTGATATACCCTTTCTGATTGCTGAACTGCTTCTTTAACTGCATATGGATTCCGTATATCGGCTACTTTTACCTGAACTCGCTCTCCATGCGTGTCAAGCAGCCACTGCAGGTTCTCCTCTACTCCCGGACGGGAAAGATTATCAAAAACTATTACACTCTTGCCTGATGAAAGAAGCCTGTGCGCCAGATTAGTGCCTATAAATCCCGCTCCTCCGGTTATCAGCACCGGCTTTTCTGCTTTTTTTAAACCCCCGCTTCCTAAATGTGCTGCCTGCGTGGATTTTTTGACACTTAGTACTTTTGCTTTCTTGGGGTTTTCTGGAATTACGTTCTCTGCATTGAGCGTACCGAACTTTGCCATGCTTAAGACTCCCTGCAGACCTTCTTTTGCCCAAACCCTGAATAATAGCTTCGGCCTGCCGTCAGCATACTTTAATCCAAAGTGATAGTGCCTTTCATCTCCATGAAATACTTCCTGAAATGGCAGATCCGGATGTAGATCCTGTGCCGCATGCCAATACGCCCTCTGAACAGGCGCTTCAAGGAATTTTGCAAAGTTCCTCAACTGCCTGAACTCATCATGCCTCCATGTAGAATATCCTGCCGCTGTTATCCATATTTCAGGATTCTTCTGGTGCCTGACTAATACCTCCCGGACTTTGCTTACAGCAACAGGCCACTCGCTCCAGTCAAATTCCCAGGTGCCCGGAAATCCATGAATGCCTACTGCATCTATGTTGTCCATCACAGAACGGTTGCAGAGCAGCTCTATCCAGTTTGGATCTATTGGCGACATGCCGCCTAAGACTGTTCTGTAACCTTTTGACTTAAGCCAATGTGAAGCCTCTTTTATCATGCTTGAAAATATTTCCCATGATGGATCAAGCCGCCAGTCCCAATCATTTATACTGTTGGGCTCGTTCCAGAGCTCTGCCCACTGGAAATATTGCCCAAATCTCTTCATTACATCTTCAATAAATGCAGTGTAGTCCTTAGGATTTTTTGGCGGCGAAGATACCTTCGATTCAGCTCCAAGCTGCGGCGGAGTGTATGTGAAACATGGCAGTATGTTTACTTTCATCGCCAGCTGCGGTATTAACCAGTTGTACCACTCCTGCCCTTCCTTTGTATACCATTCAGCCCAGGAAAAGCCCGTGCGCATGTTTGTTATCTTAAGTGTCTTCAGATCTGAAAGTATGTCCTTTACTCGCTCTTCCTCACCTATTCTGAACCATTCGACTATCCCTATTCTGAAAGGCTTTTTTTTCGGAAGGAAATTTATAGTTGCACTGCTTTTTGATCTTCTCATATGGTAAGCCCCCTGTTTTCTAATTCAGAGTTTGCTGCTTCAACCATATCAACGGCCATTTGCCCCTGCAGCCATTTTGAAAGCTCAAGCAAACCTTCATCCAAACTTACCTTTGGCCTGTAACCTAATACTTCCTTTGCCCGCCTGATATCAGCAAAGCAATGCCTTATATCTCCAACTCGGTATTTCCCCCTTAGCTGCGGCTTAAGTTCTTCTTTGCTTAATACTTTTCCCATCTTTTCTGCAATTTCTAATATCGTAATTGGCTTTCCGCTTCCTATGTTAAATACCTCGCCTGCTGCTTCCTTTGTCTCGAGCGCAAGCCTGCATGCCTGCGCAATATCGTACACACTTACAAAATCGCGCATCTGAAGCCCGTCTTCAAAAATTACCGGAGGCTTTTCGTTAAGATACCTTGAGCCGAATATTGCCAGCACTCCTGTATATGGATTAGAAAGCGCTTGCCTGGTGCCGAAAACATTGAAGAATCGAAGCGCAGCTGTTGGAATATTATAGGCCTGACCAGTCATTAAACAGAGCCGCTCCTGATCATATTTCGAGAGCGCATAGACCGACGAGAGCGTTGGCTTCTTCTTCTCGGGCGTAGCTACTGGAATTAACTTTTTGCCTCTTTTGTCAAAAAGCTCCCATTTGCCCGACTTCAGCTGCCTAATTGACCTCTGTGCTCCTGAATGAAGTTTCCCGTCTTCTGACTTGTAAAGCCCTTCACCATAAATACTCATACTCGAGGCAACAATTAGCTTTTCAACCGGCTTCTCTATAAGCATCTCAAGCAATACAGCTGTACCAATGTTATTGATGCTTGTATAGTTTTCAATCTGATACATGCTCTGCCCGACACCTACAGCAGCCGCAAAATGAAAAACCGCATCAACCCCTTTAAGTGCGTGGGCTAATACTTTCCTGTCACGCACATCCCCATATATAAATTCTGCACCTTTATTCAGATAGTCCGGAGGCTTTGGTTTTTGCCCGTTCGATGAATTCCTTTTTGATGAATTTCCGCTAGATGAATTTCCGCTAGATGAATTTCCGTTTGATGAATGAACCTGGGGCGAAAGGTTATCCAGTACTCTTACTTTGTAGCCGTGCCTCAGCAGTTCATCACAGAGGTGGGAGCCTATAAAGCCGGCACCTCCTGTTATTAAGATATTTTTACTCATTTTTACCACTCAGTTTGTTTTCAGATTCATGATGTCTTCGTATGGCGACAATTCAATACCTAAGTCAAAACGGCATCCCCAGGATCATAAGCACTGCATCTCAACAAACAATTTCTTGCATCATATATCTGCCCAGCAGTTAAGATCGGCCGGAACGGACAGAAAAGTGTAATTTCAGGAAGGCGCCCCCTGGAACAACTGAGTAAAAAGCATCTGCTCTGCTCATTTGCCCTTCTACCATTGTAGATAATTCAAGGTACTTAGTCAAGCACAATTAATTGGCCTGCTTACCTTTGGCACGCTTTTGGTATTACTCAAAGTGAGAAGTTGTTCATATGATGTAAGATTGACTTCTGAATCCTAAACAAATTTTAATTAAGGTAATGCTGAAGAAAGTTTTAGTTATATTTTTTAGTCTTTTGTTACTGCACAGAACCGCTTTTCCAGGAACACCAAGACCATATAAGACTGTAAGCAAAGCTGTCGTGAATGGCTATTTGCAGACTATTACCACATATTATACACCTGTTGTGAAATATAAGAAGGTTGCAACCCTTAAAAATGTTTTTAAAAACGGAGTGCTGCTAAGACAGGACGTGGTCTATGAAACCAGACCGGTTGTGACATGGAAGAAAAGATCACAATACGATTATTCACCACTAATAAAGTAAATGCTGATTGCGTAAATGCTGATTGCGTAATTCTGACCGCCTAAGTGCTGGTCAGGTAATACTAACTGATTATTTACTGATAATATAAATATTTATTGATTTTTACTGATTATTAAAAGATATGCGGCCTTTGCTTAAAAAAAGACCGCATATCGTACATTATGCAAACCTTAAAAATTATTTATTATTTAATGTATAGCTATCGATAAACCTCTTACTACCGAAGCTAATCTTATAGCATCAAATATTCTGGCCTCCGATGAGCCAAGTCTCCTCAATGAAGCTTCATGAGAAGTGACACACGACTCACAGCCGTTTACAGCTGATATTGCAAGACTTAAGAGCTCAAAAAACTCTTTGCCTAGCACTGGATTCATCATTACGTTCATCTTAATGCCTGCAGGCATGCTGCTGTAACTTTCTTTCCCCATAAAATGCCTGAATCGGTAAAATACATTGTTTACCGAAAGCATCGAAGCACATGCATGCGCCTCGGCAATTTCTGCCTTTACTGCACCGTTTTCTTCAGCAAGTGTGCTAAATGACCTTACCAGTATGTCATTTTTTTCATTTGCAGCTATCGACAAAGCTATCAGATACGCTTCCTTTGGTGAAAAATTCTCACTTGCAAGCGTGTTCTTCAGGTTAATTCTAAGATCTCTCAGATACCTTGTCTCACCCTCTGCCATTGCATCTAATGAGGTAAATTCCGGGACTTCCTCAATTTTCAAATCCTTCAGAAGATCTGTTTTTGTTTCAATTAGTGACATAATTTTATTTTTTGTTTAATTATTTGGAAATTTCATTGAAATAATGGCTTACTAAGCCTTTTCCGTATAAAAGTGAGCGGAACTTTAAAAAGCTCCGCTGCTGAAAATTAATTGAACACTAAAGTTATACCTTAAGTGTTTCCTGACCCTTCTGCCAGTTGCACGGACAGAGCTCATCGGTCTGTAACGCATCAAGTACACGCAAAACTTCTTTGACGTTTCTGCCTACACTTAAATCATTTACAGAAACAAACCTGATAACCCCCTGCGGATCAACTATGAACGTTGCACGGTAAGCAACTTTTTCTTCCTGCTCTAATATTCCCAGATCCTCTGCAAGCGACTTTGATGTATCGGCAAGTAATGGGAATTTAAGTGCACTTAAATCATCATGATGTTTTCTCCATGCTGCATGTACAAACTCACTGTCGGTTGAAGCACCAACTAAAACTGCATCCCTGTCACGAAATTCTTCATAATTCCTGTTAAATTCTGCTATCTCTGTCGGACATACAAATGTGAAATCCTTTGGATACCAGAACATTACTAACCATTTACCTTCATTTTTGTGATCTTCCGAAGTAATCTCCTCGAATTCCTTCCCCTTTTCAATTGAAACAACTGATTTTTTCTTAAATTCCGGAAATTTTTGACCAACTGTTAACATCATGTACCTCTTTTTTTAGTGTCTTGGTTATTAAATAATGTAATATTTTTTTTCTTAAAATTATCTTTATTCACTTGATAAATCAAATCGATAATAATTATATTTGCATAGACAAAATCTATAACCTTTAAGCCTTTGGCTTATTTCTCTAAATGTAAGGATGCCCTTTCAATGATTTCACTTGTCCAGCTATCCTATATTGTTGCAGTTGATAACTACAGACACTTTGCAACTGCAGCACAGAATTGCTTTGTAACACAGCCTACTTTGAGCATGCAGATCCAGAAGCTTGAGGATGAACTTGGCGTTCTGATTTTCGATAGAAGCAAGGTTCCTGTTACCCCTACTGATATCGGCAAGGCTGTAATTGAACAGGCACGTAAGATACTCCAGGAAACTTCACGCATTACTGATATTATTAATATCCATTCAAAGGAGATTTCAGGTATCTTCCGCGTTGGAGTAATCCCTACAATAGCTCCTTACCTGCTCCCTTTATTTCTTGAGCCTTTCCTTGAAAAGTATCCCAAAGTAGAACTTGTAATAGATGAGATTCAGACTTCACAGATAATTGAAAAACTCCGCAAGGAGGAAATTGACCTTGGACTTATGGCTACACCGCTTTACCAGAATGACCTGATTGAAAAGCCTTTATACTATGAACCTTTTGTTGCCTATATTTCCCAGGAACACAGACTTTCCAAGAAAAAGAAATTAACTACAAGCGATCTTTCGGTAAATGACCTGCTTTTGTTAAAGGAAGGACATTGCTTCAGAGAACATGCACTGCAGTTATGTAAGGACCATGCACAGCATAAACACCAGCATAATCTTAAGTTTGAGGGCGGAAACCTCGAAACCCTAAAACGACTGGTTGAAAAAGACTTCGGTATGACGCTCCTTCCTTACCTGGCTGCATTTGATATGGAGTCTGCTGATGTAAAAAAACCCGGCTCTTTAAAGGAATTTGATGAACCCGTTCCAAAACGCGAGATCAGCCTTGTCTACCTGAGAGCTTATTTGAAAAAACATATCATTAGCGCCTTTGAAGGTGAAATACTGAAAGCTATTGCTGATCATCAGATTAATCAGAAACTGATGGGTAAGGATAATAGTCTGATTGTAGAGTAACTGACTCTTTATGGACTAATACCCCCATTTCCCCCTTGGAAAAGGAAGTCCTTTTTTTTCACGCGATGCCTTCATCTCATCGGCGGCATGCGTCCTTAAGATAAGATCACTCCTTGGCTTTCCTGTGCAGATAAGTGCAAAACCTTCCACCTTATCTTCTTCATAATACCGCCTTGAATCTTTCTGATCTGTGCTGC
>JBLNEL010000257.1:0-3714 GCA_050262615.1 Bacillota bacterium | reverse complement strand
ATAATAAACCCGTCAGGACTAGCCCGGAAGATCTTCTGGAACATATCTTCTTTATTACTGCTTTGATATTGAGAGGAATTGCCATTGTTTATCATTCACTTCACCTTGCATTCATGCCTGAACTAATTACAAACATAGTTCACCAGCAAAAAAAACCTTAAATGTAAAAATATTAGAATAAAATAAATAACAAGTACCCGTTTTTAATTCAAGATAATGCAAAAGGTATGGAATTCAAGATTATACTTAGTATACGGAACTAAATTTATAGTATTTTCATTAAATCACTGCATTTACATATAAGAATTACAAAACCATTAACCCCTGATCGTTTCATTATTTCTAGGGGTCTTTCATACTCATTCAGCTTAACAATATAGCTGTTGGCGTGCATATTTTAAGCTTCTGATTTTGAATTATTAATGTATTCTGAAATTGATCCTGTTCCCCGCCATTTGTAAGTTCTTATAAACTCTGTCTTCTCCCAAACTTGGAAACTGTTCTGCTATTTTTGGGGTTTTTACTGCTTTTCTACCATCTAATAGTTCCCTGACTGGTAAAAGACTTTGTGTTTTATTTCAGACTCTTTTTCCTTATTATCTAAATTATTCAATGTAATGAAAGAATTATTTAAGTTTATGACTGATTATTTTAATAAGTTAGAAGCTTTTTGGCAAAATACTGTTTTCAGCTTTCTTGCAATTGCGGTAATTTTTATTTTTGACTCGCTTACTCCTCTTGGATTTGCAGCCTGGATATTATATATGATCCCGGTCTCTGTAATGCCTTATAAAAAAATCGACAGAACCCGTATTTACATTGTCTCTTCTATTATCACTATTCTGATCTGGTCAGGGTTTTATTTGAAACCTCCTGGCACAATAGCTCCTCAGATCGCTTTAGCTAACAGGACATTTATTACTCTTGTATTATGGGTAATTACCTATGTACAGATCCAACGCTCAAATACACATAAAAATTTGTCAAAATCTAAAGAAGAATTGCGAAAAAACGAGGAGCAGCTGAGACTGCTTGCAGAAGGTATGCCGCTGTTTATCTGGACTGCAGAACCTGACGGAAATATTGATTTCTTCAGCGGCCATTGGAATGAGTTCAGTGAAAACCTCGTAAATGACGGACTAGGGTGGAATTGGCAGCCGGCTATTCATCCTGACGACCTGGAATATACGGTCAACAGCTGGAAAGAATCTCTTAATACTGGTAAGGAACTGGAAATACTCCACCGCCTTAAAAGAAATGACGGTGAGTACCGCTGGAGGCTTACAAGGGCAAGACCTATGAAAGATCCATCCGGAAAAATTCTAAAATGGTACGGGACTTCCACTGATATTAATAAGCAGAAACTCCTTGAAGAAAAACTTCAGGATATACTTACTGAACTTAAACGGAACCAGATAAGATTTGAAAAAGCTGAAGCTCTTGCTCATGTCGGAAGCTATCAGCTCGATACAGGAAAAGGTATTGCTGAGATCTCTCATGAAATGGCCAGGATCCTTGGCCTGGATCCGGATAAAAAATATTTGCATTTAGATGAATTCAATAGCTTTCTTCACCCTGAAGATAAAGAACTAATAACCCGGTTGTCTTCAAATTTCCAAAAAGAAGGCACACCAACTGATCTTGAATACAGAATAATACGCAGTGACGGAGACATCAGGTATATTCATGCAATCAGTGAAACCAGCAATGAAGATGATGCTGAAGAAAGTAATATCCGTTTTGGCGCAATAAAAGATATTACAGAACGAAAAACAGTAGAGATCGCCATTCAAAAAGAAAGAGAGCTTTTTGAGAGTATCTTCAGTTCAATTCCTGTAATGATCACAATTTATGACCCTGATCTGAAAAGCTTCAGTTTCAATAATGCCCTGCATAATATTTTGGGCTGGACATTAGAAGATGCTGCAGATGAAAACTTCTTAGAAAAGGTCTACCCTGACCCTTCAGAGAGAATGGAAGTCACTGAATTCATGCAGTCTCTCAAACCTGGATGGAAAGAATTCACTTTAACAGCCAAAGACGGCAGACGTGTAGAAAGTTCGTGGTCAAATATCCGCCTGACAAGCGGCGTACAGATCGGAATAGGTATAGATCTGCACGATATTAAGCACGCAGAAAAATCTTTACGCGAAAGTCAGGAAAAGCTCATCGAAGCTCAGAAACTTGCCAGCTTAGGCAACTATTCGATCGATTTTAAAAATGGCGCTAAGATGGAATGGTCCGATGAGATGTATAATATCTGGGAACTCGATAAAAATAAACCGCTGCCTACTGTCGAAGATGTCTGGAAACGTGTCCACCCGGATGACCTCGAAGAATTAAAAAGAGTATTGTACAACCAATTGCCCGGAGGTGAAAGGGTCGAAACGATTTTCCGTATTTTATTCCCCGGCGGAAGAATAAAATATGTACACATAATTACCAGAGTTACTTTTGATGAGAAGGGAAATCTCTTAAGACGCTAAGTAATTGAGATGGACATTACAGAAAGAAAAAAGGCACAGATCTAACTTGAAAAAACCCAGCAGAAACTTGAAAGATCAAATCAGGAACTCCAGCAGTTCGCCTATATTGCTTCACATGACCTGCAGGAACCCTTAAGAATGGTCTCTAGCTATATGTCGCTGCTTGAAAAAAAATACTCCGGTCAGCTGGACGATAAGGCAAAACAGTTTATTAGGTTTGCTGTCGACGGCTCGAAGAGAATGTCAAACCTCATTAAAGACCTGCTGGAATATTCACGTGTAACAACTCAGGCAAAGGAATTTACGGATGTAGATCTCAATATGATACTTGATGATGTAAAACGTGACCTTCTGGTACTTACAAAGGAAAAAGGTGCCCAGATTAATTCTACAAAACTTCCGGTCATCAAGGCAGACCCTGTACAGATGCACCAGCTTTTTCAGAACATTATAGGAAATGCTGTCAAATTCCAGGGCGAAAAGTCCCCTGTGATTAATATCAGGGCTAAAGAGATTGAAAATGGATGGCTCTTCTCTGTTAAAGATAACGGGATCGGTATAGACCCGCAGTACTTCGACAGAATATTCCAGGTGTTCCAGAGACTTCATGAACAGGGTAAATATCCCGGAACCGGAATAGGCCTTGCTGTCTGCAAAAAGATAATTGAACGCCATGGAGGAAGGATCTGGGTAGAGTCAGAAACTGGCAAGGGCACTACTTTTTATTTTACTCTGCCTGAGCAAGTAGAATCACTTCCCCCTGAAGAAAGAGACAATATGGAAATGATGTCTGCTTAGTTCTTAGTTTATTGAAATATATTTATCAGGTATACTTTCTTCGCTGAATGAGAAACTATTTGTTAGAAACTATATGAAAAATATATACCTGAATAGCTCGAATCTGCAATTGGCAAAAGCCTGAATTTTACGTTTTCTTTATCGTGTGGTCCACCCCTGTAGAAATTGCCGGCAGTTCGGCCTATCGAGTATGTCATAAAACCTGCAGCAATGGCATCACTTAACCAGTGCATTGTTCCTTTGTGAAAAATGCTTACGCTTGCCATTGTATAGCCGACCCAGCTGTAGCTTAATACCTTTAACCAGGTCTTTTCCGGATAGAAATTTGAAAGCGCTGAAGCTACTGCCATTGTGCCCCCTACATGCCCTGATGGCCAGCCTCTGTAAATTCCGCTTCTTATTAAACCGAAATTAAATCTCCTGCTTACAT
>JBLNEL010000256.1:0-2577 GCA_050262615.1 Bacillota bacterium | reverse complement strand
CATATTATCGCTTTTACTTCCGGTTTTGCGAACATATAATGGAGATCTTCTAATCTCTGGTCATCTTTTCCAGCCAGATACCCGCAATATTGTCCAACATTTTTGCCAACTTCAACCTGGTAACCTAACCTTTCCAGGTAATTTACTCCCTTTTCAACCCGGGTCAGATCATCCGGACTCGATGCTGGGGAGATTATACCGATTAAATCACCTTTGTTTAATTTTGGCGGCTTTATAACTTCCATCTTATCTCTTTTATTATTAGTTAAAAATTCCGTTGCGAAAAATAAGTAATATCAGTTCCCGATGCAATAAAGATTATATCCCTGTCAACTCCCAGCAGGTGCTTCTTCAATGCAGTCTTCCCTGTGCCATTCCTTAAGTTTTGATTTTATATAATCTAATACCAGCAAATGTTCCTTTGCCCCGTTATTCTCAACTTTGAATGGTTCCCCGAACGAAATAAACACTTTCTTTTTCCTGTTGATCTCGCCCAGATCTTTGAGCATCTTCCCATTACCCCAGGCATCGGTAACCAGTGCCACTGGGACTACATAACAATCTGATTTCCTGGCAAGCTTGACTCCAAGTGTATTAAATGATTCCGGATTAAAACTTGAACTTCGCGTTCTTTGCGGGAAAATAATGATTGACCGCCCGTCTTTTATATAACTGGCTCCTTCATTCAAAACGTGTGTGAGATCTTCCCTCGGATTGCTTCTTCCTACTATAATGGGCTTTCTGGCAGAAAGAATATCTCCGAAATATGGATATTCGAGCAGTTCTTTCTTTACTACAAAAGTAACTTCTTTTTTCGGCTGTATTATCGAAGGCAAAACTACAGTCTCAAGCGTGCTCATATGATTTGAAATAAAAACTGCAGGCCCGTCAAATGATGAAATATTGTGCATACCCGAAAACTCGAACTCAACTCCGACACTTTCTAAGGCCTGAAAAATATCAAGACTGGACTGTACCCATTCTACAGGTCCATACTTCCCCTGCTTGGCCAGTTTACCAGATTCAATGACTATCTTTATTAGCTTGGGATAAAAAGCTGCAGCTGCCGGCAGTAAGAAAGTCCGGGATTTGTGGACTGTTTTATAGGTATCATTATCCGCCATAATACGCGAATACTTTAAAGGTTTTATCACTCAGACTCTCTAGAGATTTTAACTTCACAATTTGATACACAAAATAATAATTTATTTCCCAAATAAAAACATTCAGCTTCCTATATGGCTGCTGATAACTGCCTGTGCTTATTTTGCCTGAACATATATAAATAACTTTAAGATAACTGCTCTTCCTTTTTCTTTTTGTTTCCCTTTTCAGTATCTTCAGTGTCAAAACTTCTCACTTTCTCAAGTGGGCATAATTATTTTCAATTCATCAATTTCAAATTGTACTATATGGAAAACAAATCAGCAGAAAAAACAGGATTCTTTAAATCCTTTCCGGTAAATTACTGGATCGTAATCATTATGGAGTTCTTCGAAAGAGGCTCTTATTATGGAGTAATGTCTATTTTATCAGTTTATCTTGTTACTGATATTGCAAAAGGTGGACTTGGATTTTCTAAGGAAAGTGTGGGAGTTATTAAAAGTACAATTCAGCCAATGCTGTATTTCCTGCCTATACTGGCTGGAGCTATAGCTGACAGGTTTGGTTATAGAAAAACCCTTATGTTTGCATTTGTTGTAATGAGCATTGGTTATTTCTTTACTAGTCTTGTCTCAACATATTCACTGATATTCTTAAGCCTCATTTTCATGGTGCTGGGAGCAGGTACTTTCAAACCTATTATATCAGGTACAATCGCAAGAAGTACAAACGAAAGCAATTCTACACTCGCATTTGGCATTTTTTACTGGACAATTAACCTTGGAGCTTTCTTATTTCCGCTGATTCTTGTTCCTATCTTAAAGGCTTATTCCTATTCATACGTTTTTGTTATGGCTGCCGTAGGAACTGGCTGGCTGCTGCTGCTTAACTTTTTTGCTTACAAGGAACCCAGCAGACCTGCCAGTACAAAAAGCATCTTTGAGGTCTTAAAAGGTGCAGTTCTGGTATTAAAGGATTTCAGATTTATTCTGATGATAATTATTTATTCAGGTTTCTGGATACTTTATTTCCAGCAGTTTGATACCGTGCTGTATTACCTTAAAGAACATGTCGATATGACTCCGGTAAACAATCTTGTAAATTCAGTGCTGGGAATATTTGTTGCTAATCCAAACTGGAAGTTTGATGCCGAACATGTCACTGTTATAAACGCCGGGACAATAATTCTGCTTCAGATTCTTATTTCAAAGGTCGTAAAAAATACTAAGGCTTTACCTACCATGGTAACAGGTATTGGACTTGGAACAATTGGAATGGGTATTCTTGCAATTTCTGCTAGTCCGTGGGTCTTTTTAGCTGGTCTTATAATTTTTTCTGTTGGTGAAATGACCGCTCACCCCAAGTATTTAAGTTATATTGGACTTATTGCTCCGGAGGATAAAATAGCAGTTTATTTAGGCTACGCTTTCTTATATGGAGTATTTGGAAGCGGAATTGGCGGGTATCTTGGAG
>JBLNEL010000255.1:0-4570 GCA_050262615.1 Bacillota bacterium | reverse complement strand
AATTTACACTTTAACCGGCGAACTTGTTGATATTATAGAAAAAGATGATATGACAAGTTTAGCTTCATGGGCGCTGCTAAGCAAAGAAGGAATGAAGATAGCATATGGTGTTTATCTATATCATGTCGATGTTCCTGGTGTAGGCGAAAAAATAGGTAAGTTCGCGGTTATAAAATAGCTGAAATTATTTTAAGGCGGGCTGAGCTTAATCAGCCTGCTTTGAATAATAAGAATATTCTAGATACTCAAGAAAGAGAATTTTGGAGAAATTAAAGCATGAGAAAATTAATTTATATAATAATTGTGATGACTGCAGTCAGCTTACAGCCGGTTCATGCACAGATCTTCAGGGATATAACTAAAGTTGGTACAACAGCTGCTCAATTCCTGAAAATTGGTCCTGGAGCCAGGGCAATTGCAATGGGCGGAGCTTACACAGGCGTCAGCGATGATATCTATGCTACTTACTGGAATCCGGCTGGTGCTGCCATCAGTCAGGGTAACGGACAGGTAGCTTTTAATCACACTCAGTGGCTTGCAGAAGTAAATTATGATTATGCTGCAGGTTCAATTAATTTACCTGAATTAGGTACTTTATTTGCAACATTAACATCTTTAGGTGTACCGCAGGAAAAAGTAAGAACATTTGATTATCCCGAGGGTGATGGAAGGTACTGGGATGCAAATTCTATTTCATTAGGTATAGGTTTTGCAAGAAGACTGACAGACCGTTTTTCAATTGGTTTCCAGGCTAAATACGTAAAAGAAAAGATCTGGAATTCAAGTGCTAACGGTTTTGCACTTGATGTCGGCACATACTACGTAACACCGTTTAACGATCTGGTAATTGGAGCCAGCATTTCAAACTTCGGCAGCAAGATGCAGTTAGACGGCCGCGATATTCAGTTTAATACTGATCCTGATCAGAACAGTGAAACAGGTCCTAATAATGTCCCTGCTAAATACGAAATGGGACAATATGATATGCCTCTTTCATTCAAGATTGGTCTGGCGATGGATGTTGTTAAGACTAGATACTTCAGGCTTAAAACTTCAGTAGATGCTACTCATCCTAACGATAACAATGAATATGTTAATGCAGGAGCTGAATTTGCTTATGATGAAACTCTCTTTATCAGAGGCGGTTATAAATCACTGTTCTTAAATGACAGCGAGCAGAGTTTTACATTAGGCGGAGGTCTTAATTACGAAGTAAGTTCAGGTCTCAGAATTACTATTAACTATGCATATGCAAATTATAACAGATTGAAAAATATTCAGTATTTTGACATCGGTTTAATATTCTAGTACATTTCAGGTGCCTGGAAAAGTTGTTTTTCCAGGCACTTTCTTTTTATTCTGCACTTCAAAATTTTATCAATATTATCAAATCATACTATGAAAAAAATTGCACTGATAATTTTGTTAACCCCGCTTTTTTTATATGCACAATCAAACTCAAGTGAGCTGGTAAAGGTGAAAGAACTGATACCAGATATAGTTCTGGATCTTAAATACAATACGCTTGATAATTTTACTCACCAGAAACTTTATTCGACTAATGAATGCTATCTGGTAATAGATGCAGTCAAAAGGTTGAAGATAGTACAGGACAGTCTGAAAAAAATCACCAGCTTAAATAACAACTCCTATCCGAAGGGAATAGGTATTAAGATATGGGATGGTTACAGACCCAGGGCAATTCAATATTTAATGTGGGATATTTATCCTGATCCGACCTTTGTTGCGGATCCTAAAAATGGGTCAGCTCACAACAGAGGCGGAGCTGTGGACCTGACGCTCATCGATATGGCTACCGGAAAAGAACTCAGAATGCCTACAGGGTTTGATGACTTTTCTCCGGCTGCGGCACATGGGTTTGATAAACTGATGCCGGAAGTAAAAGCAAATCGCGATTTTTTATTAAGTATAATGACAAAACTTGGCGGGTTTGCAGAATATCAGGCTGAATGGTGGCATTATACTGTCCCGGGAATTAATAATTATCCTCTACTAGATTTTCAAATGAAATAAGAAACCATCATGAAAAAAATACTCTTAATTCTTACTCTGTTGTTTTCTTCATATGTGTTTGCGCAAAGTGAATTTTCTGTAAATACATCTCAGGACTCCACTCAAAGGATGCCCAGGGTCGCAGGACCAGATAACAATGGCAGCTACGTAATCGTCTGGCAATCTGTAAATAAAATGTCGGCTGATTACAAACTGGATATATTATTACAGAAGTATGACAAGAATAATAATAAAACAGGCGGAGAAATTATTGTAAATGATTCTACTGCAGGGGACCAGGAAAGTCCGGCTGCAGCAATAAATAATGATGGAACCCTGATAGTAGTGTGGGCATCAGCTATCAGCGGAAGTCCGGAATATATTTATGACATAAAAGCAAAAATTTTCAAGCCTGATGGAACAAGCTCGCCTGAGTTTTTAGTGAATAAGACACGTAATTACACACAGTCACAGCCGGACGTATCAATTGATAAAAATGGAAATTTTGTGATAGCCTGGGAGTCATGGTTTCAGGATGGAAGTGACAAAGGAATTTTTGCGCAGAGATATACAAAGGACTGGCAGAAGGCAGGCGAGGAATTCCAGGTGAATACTGCCACGCTATACAGCCAATCCAGACCATGTGTAAGGCATTTTTCAGATGGCCGCTTTATTATATCATGGGAATCATGGAATAATAATGATGGATATGATGTGTTTGCACAGATATTCAATTCAGACGGGACTAAATCAGGCAATGAATTTAAGGTAAACCAATACAGCAGCAATTATCAATGGTTCTCAAATATTGCTGTTAATAATGATGGTTCTTTTGCAATTGGCTGGTGCAGCTGGGAGCAGGATGGTGATGATGGGGGAATCTACATTCAAAAGTTCAATTCTGATTATTCAAGATCAGGCTCCGAGATACGGGTTAATGCTACTACAATTTATTACCAGTGGCTTCCCAGATTAAAATATCTTTCTGAAGGTAAATTAGCTGTTGTCTGGTCGAGCTGGCAGACTGACGGCAGCAGGGAAGGTATTTATTATTCAATAATTGATCAGGCAAATAGAATTGCTGCATTGGAAAACCGCATTAATACATATACGGACAGTTATCAGTGGGAGCCTGATTTGATTACACTTCCGGACGGGAAAATAGTTGCTGTATGGGCCAGCTGGGGACAGTTTAAGAAGGATTATGATATTATAGGCCGAGTAATAACTCCGGATTACAGAATTGGCCAGGTGAATGAAAAAGCAATTTTCCACAATGACGGAAGAACTACTTCTGAGATAAAAGTGCACATACTGGAGCCTGAAAAACTGACCGGAAACAACTATGAAGTCAGCTTTGAATCATCAACTGCTGGTACATCAATGAAAGTTACAAACCTTTCGACAAGCCATGTTCCGGTAAGTAATTTTATTGTTTCAAAGGGAGAAAATTATTTTTATCTGACTGAAAAGTTTGATGGTGTAGCGGTTGAATTAAAACAAGTTTTCAAACTGGCAATAGATACGCTTAATTCAAAGTTTATTAATAACTCGCATTCAAATCTAATTCAAAAGCCTGATCCTGTTGTTTCAGGATATCCATTGATTGCGCCAATAGACATTGCTCTAATATGGGGGAAAACAGACACATTGGCCGATGGCAGTTATAAATTCCCAAGTGATACTGCATACAACAGTTCGATGTTAAAAGAGGTTTTTACACCTTTCAGAGCGTACAATGTTCTGGATAACAAAAAGGTCGAACTGGTAATAGTTGAAAAAAGTGTCAGTAAGAACAAAAAATGGGATATTGGTGAGATTATATATTTCCGTACTCCTGCTGAGTACAGGGTTAACCAATATAACATTCATGCACAGCTTAATACCAATAAACCATCGGGCATTATAATAATGCCAGCTCCTGGTGATACTCTTCTGGTAAAGACTTCCAGACCATTATCAGTTTCTGACAAATTCAGATTTTCTACAACAAAGAATGATGTTGTACTTTCCAATAATGATAAGGTATTTTCCGCAAGTGATTATTCACTCAATCAGAATTATCCGAATCCTTTTAATCCTGCAACTACTTTGAGCTTTTATTTACCTGTTTCAGGCAGTGTCGAGCTGAAAGTTTTTGATCTTTTAGGGAGGGAAGTTAAAACTCTGCTGAATGATTATTATAAGGATGGGAATTATTCTATAAGATGGAATGGGGATGATAACAACGGAAATTCTGTTTGCTCAGGGATATACATATACAGGATGGTCTCCGGAAGTATTAATATGTCTAAGAAAATGATCCTGCTCAGATGATCATCTGTACAGGTGTAAAACTATAATATAGTATAATAAATCCCGGTTATCCGGGATTTTTATTATGTGACATTAGTTACATACTTAAAAATTTCATATTTAAATTGTTAACAAATAATTGACATTATCAGAAAACTTTATTTATTATTATAGTAAGATACGATGTGAAGGATATGTATTAATTAACCGAAGGAGAGATAACTATGGGCGAACTGAAGGCAAAAGTTGATAATCCATTAAA
>JBLNEL010000254.1:0-10514 GCA_050262615.1 Bacillota bacterium | reverse complement strand
TACCTGGAATGCAAAATTCAGTTTTGTTGTCCAGCAGTATCTGCGTCAGATAATCTTTACTGATAAAAATACAGGTTACGTTTGCGGCGGTTCAACTGCAGCAGCTGATAGTCTCGGTTATATCTTAAAGACAACCGACGGCGGTGCAACATGGACACAGCTTCCATTTAACTTCAAGACTCAGATGTACACACTTGCTATGCCTACGGCAGATGTATGGTATGTAGCAGGCGGTGCAAACTCAATATTTAAGACAACCGACGGCGGAAAGACTTTCGTTAAGCAGACTAGCCCAGTTACAACAGCTACTCACGTTTACTGGACCTCGGCTTTTGTTAATAAAGATCTCGGTTATATCGGCGGTGTGTCTGGAAAATTAGTAAAAACCACTGACGGCGGCACTACATGGAAAGAAGTTACTTCTAATTTCGGCACTTCCTCCATATTTAAGATGGCAATGCCTGATACTGGTACACTGATAATGGGCGGATTAAATGCAAAGCTCTCAAAGACTACAGATGGCGGAGCTACCTGGACTGCCCTGACTCCTGGAATTTCAGGTACAATATTTTCAATGAAATTTAAAGATTCAAAATTCGGTTATATTGGCGCAAACAATGCCGGTGTTGCAAAAACCACCGATGGCGGCAATACATGGATCCCACAGACACTTCCGCAAAGCGTAAGTACAAATGCTACTGTATGGAGCCTGGCTTTCTCTGATAGTGCTGTATGGGCTATAACAGGTAACGGAGAGATCTGTAAAATTGGAAATAAAGATACTCTCTGGACAGTTGCAAGCAAGTTTGTTACGACTCCGCTTTCAGATATTGAAGCAAAAGGCAATGATCTATGGGTAGTTGGAAATAATGGTGTGATCATAAAGGGTACACCGGAGGTAACTTCAGCTGTAGGAGAAAACAATATTGCAGTCTGTAATTTCGACCTGATGCAGAATTATCCTAATCCATTTAACCCGGCTACAACTATAAAATACACAATTCCTGCAGAAGGAAAAGTCAGTCTGAAGATATATAATGTTTTAGGAAAAGAAGTTGCTCAGCTTATTAACCAGAATCAGTCTGCAGGGCAGCATTCGGTAAGCTTTAATGCATCTGAACTTTCAAGCGGTGTATATTTCTATCAGCTTACATTCGGTTCAAATGTAAGTGTTAAGAAGATGATGCTTGTTAAGTAAGATTTCTTAGAATAAATAAGAATAAATATACCGGGCAACTTATTCAGAGAGGTTCTAACTAAATACCCTGAATAGTTGCCCTTGTGTTATAAATATTATGAAACATAAAATATTGACATTATAGCGTTTATGTACAAACTATTCCTCAAATTATCTTTCCTGGCTTTTTTAAGCTCGCTCGTCTTCGGACAGTCTGAACATTCGGTTTTCAAAGGTAGAATTACTGATGAGAGCGGAAATCCTCTGGCTTTTGCCAATGTGGTACTTAAAGAAATAAATAACGGATCTGTTACGGATAACAACGGTTTATTTAAAATACTTGCAAAGCCGGGGACATATACCGTTGAGATCTCATTTATAGGGTATGAAAAATTAACCGATAAACTTACACTTGTAAGCGGAAAGACATACCAGAAAGATTACCGACTGAAGAATACATCATTTGTCATTGGCGGAATTGAGGTAGTGGCAAACAATGAATTTATTCCGATCACTCCTGAGACAAAGACCGTTATTTCTTCGGGTGAAATTGAACATATACAGGCTGCCAGTCTGAATGATATTGTCAAACTTACTCCCGGAGTTGAAACTACTAACCCGACGTTTGAAAATCCGGAAAAGGCGAATATAAGAAAAGGGGATGCCCTGGGGACTCAGATCATGTTAGACGGTGTTCCTGTTACCAATAATGCCAATATGCAGCTGGATATAGGTTACACAACTGCAAACAGTGGAGTAGACCTGCGTTCAATTCCAGCAGAGAACATCAAAGAAGTTGAAGTCATACGCGGTATACCTTCGGCACAATATGGTGATCTTGCCGATGGTCTTCTGATAGTTAAGACCAAATCCACAGCAGAACCGCTTCGTGCAAAGTATAAATATAATCCGCGAATTAATGAAATAAATTTAAGCGGCGGCACAAAGTTCAGCGACTGGGTATTTAATACAAATTTCAATCTTGCCGCATCCGACAGGGATATTCGAGTTGAAGGGGACGGATATACCAGGTTTGCTGCACAGTTATCAGCAGAGAGAGAAACAGAAGAATTCTCCCTGAAGAATATTTTCTACCTTACCCGTGCCCTTGATGAAAGCAAGGAAAAACCAGGCTATGAACTAAGAGATGCATGGTATAACAGGGATCTTAACCTAAAGTATACCGGGAAATATTCAAGGACATTTTCCTCATTCAGCAGTCTTAATCTTAGCCTATCATTATCCTATACCTTTCAGGATTCTTATAAACAGGGGATGGTATCAAGGGATAATATAGTTATTACATCAAGGAAAGAGGAAGGAAGTGAACAGGGCAGAATTGTCTTCGGATCATACTTAGGACAAAAATGGATCAAAGGGGATGTATGGAACCTCTTCTCAGATTTTAATTATAACTTCAGGTTTTTTACCGGTGAAATACTGAACAACTGGATTGCCGGGCTTACATGGAGAGATGACTTTAATAAAGGAGATGGAGTAATATTTGATCCTTATTATCCTCCTTCGGTATCAATTCCCACACAAAGAATAAGAACCTATAATGAACTTCCGCACTATAACATAATAAGTCTTTATGCTGAGGATAGAATTACAGGAAGGCTGATCAGGCCATTTACATTACAGCTTGGATTGCGCTATGAAGTATACCGTCCAAGCGGATTTAACATAAAAGGACTCTGGGGGCAGGGTGATCTGATCGAATCATATAACGGAAGCTTTTTAAATCCAAGAATTAATTTTTCATATAATCTATCTGAAGAAACGCAGCTGCGTATGAGTTACGGTGTTACCTCAAAATCTCCGCCGATGGGTATGATCTTCGCTCAGAAAAAATATTTTGATATTGTTGATACTGTTGCAGTTAAGAACCCTGCTTATGCAGACAGCAATTTTTCGATTATTTCGACTTATCTGAGGGACCAGGCCAATGAACGTCTTAAGGGATATAATCAGAGTAAATATGAGGTTAGTCTCGATCAGCAGGTAGGTCCGGTAGGATTTACGCTAACAGGTTTTTATAATAATTCAGATAATATGTTCGAAAGCTTTAATGAAGCTACAGTATTTTATAAAAGATCCTACCCAAGCTGGCCGGATCAGTCTGTTTACAGTATTAAAGACAGCATATTAGATGAATATAACCGTTATTCAAATAATTCGTGGATGAAAGTAAAGGGAGTTGAATTCTCATTCAGAACAAGAAAATTGCCTGTAATAAATACTGTTTTCAAATTTGATGCTGCCTATACATATCAGGAAAATGGGACAAGGAATGGTTTTTATTTTGATTCACCCAAATACAGCTCACGCCTGGGTATGAAAGTATCTCCAATGTATTCACAGTATGCAACCTGGAATAAAGATCTTCTTTTTAACTACAGGTTTGAGATTCAGGCAAGGTCACTAGGTATGTGGATTACACTTCACATTCAGCAGAAATTAATAGAGATAGATGGACGCAAAGGTTATGCCGACACACTTGCCATCGGGTATTTTACGCAGAAAGGTGAAACCGTCAGGATCCCTGAAGAAAAAAGAAATGATCCTATTTATAAGGATCTTAAACGCAGCATTGAGAGCTTTCAGCTGAATGACGAAGATAAGCCTAATAAGTGGCTTATTAATATTAAGGTCAGCAAATCGCTTTGGAGCGGCGCATCCATTTCGTTTTTCGTAAACAACTTTCTTAATAATCAGCCATTATATAGAAACAGGAGAACTTCACCTGATTATCCAACCTATACCAGAAGAAATCCTGAGATTTACTATGGCATCGAGTTAAGTTCTGCCTTGGGAGGAGCATTATAATGAGAAAGATTTACATGGGACTTTTCGTGATTATTACGGCAATTACATTTCTGCAATGTGATCAGATAATTGATTCTGAAATAAAGCCATTGGACAAGGAAAGGGGAAACGAATTTAAGCTGATGCTTAAAGATGAAAGCGGCATGATGATAAAGCTTCTCGGAACAGATAAAGTAAATAATGCACTTATACGCATCAAATCCAATACTCTTGGAACTGAGTACACAGCAATGTCAGACTCAAATGGTCTGGTTACTTTTTCAGGGATCATTTCAGATGATTATCATATTTCTGTACAAAGGGAGTTCACAGCAGATGAAATGCAGATCATATCAGGCCATTCAGCCTCCGGGTATAGGCTTATTAACAAGAAATCTGCAATTATAAGGCTCTATGCTAATAATAAGAAATCCACAGAAATATCACTGGATGTAGTTTTTGCCGGATCACCTTTTATTATAAGTGAGATGTATGCATGCGGTCCCCAGGGCTCAGGTCTTTATTATCATGATAAGTACATTGAGTTATACAATCCCACAGATTCTGTACAGTATCTGGATGGCCTGCTGATCATAAAAAGCTACAGCAGTGAAACAGCTGGTCTTAATTACAGAAATGATCCTGAATATATTCACTCAGAAAGCATATGGTATTTTCCTGGCAGTGGGAAGGATCATCCGGTTAAGCCTGGTCAACATATAGTATGTGCCGAAGACGGAATTGACCACAGGCAGAATGCCCCAAATTCTGTTGACCTTTCACATGCTGATTTTGAATTCTATAAAACTGATGCTCCTGATGTTGACAATCAGAACGTACCGAACCTTTTATGCTTTTATCAGAAGGCAGGTAATGACTGGCTTCCGGGAGGTGAAAGAGATGCCTTTGTAATTGCAAAGATCCCGCTTAATGAATTAAAACCCTACGGCACACAGTATCTTATACCATACAGTGCTGTTTTAGATGGTATTGAATACATGAAGGATCCTACCAAACTGGAAAAGAAAACGTTGAACGATAGAATTGATGCTGGTTCAACAGGTGGAATTCAGTTTTACACTGGTAAATCCATGGAAAGAATACAGCTTCAGGCAGGAGGAAAATCTCAGTTATTGGATAACAATAATTCATCGCTTGATTTTAAAATTATTGACAAACCGACACCCGGCAGTCATTTCTAAACTTTTTTTACTACGATATGAAAATAATACAAAATATAAAAAATGCTGTCTGTATTACCCTGCTTTCACTTGCTGCATATACAAATTCAAATGCACAGCATTTATATTCCACAGATCCGTTATTTAAGACAATCTTTGAAAGCAGGAAAAATGTAAATCCATACTATGTCGGTTCGAATCCGGCATATCTTCTTTATGAGAAAGGAGACCAACTGCTTTCTCTTAAGTCGTCATACAATAATGATAACGGGGATTTTAAGAGATTTATTGATCCCAAAACACATAGACTTTACCAGGTGAGTGCTTCGGGGAAAAAGCAAATTGATTCGCTGCAGACTTTCAAAGGAAGTTTCGGTTTTCAGAGACTGGAAAGAAAGAACTGGGACTGGCTGGTTTCAAAATATTATGATGATTTTAATCCTTTTTTATTTGGTGACAGCACTTCCGGGCAGACACATTATAATGGTATTGTTATGAACGCTCAATATGTAGCTCTTGTCTTCAACAGGCTGCTGTTTGGATTTATGCTCAATTATAATGTTGATGAAGGGGTAAAGGAAGTTTCTCCAGGACCTACCTCAGAGCACAGAGATATAGATCTGACGCTTGGTGGAGGCTATTTGTTTAATGAGAATCTTTCGATCGGGGCTTCTCTGAAAATATATGATTACAATGAAAAGATCCTTTACCAGCAGGATGATGGAGCAGTTTCAAAGGAAGTACTACTTCTGAAATTTAAGGGGATTGATTTTCCATTTATCAACAAAAAGAAAACTGAAACCAGATACTCATATAAAAATGGAGTATTCAGCTATGGCAACTTTTCATATATAAGTCCGGCTTTCAGCATCGCAGCATATTTTGGCGGCGGCATCGAACAGCTTACAATCAAGGAGGATGCAAATGATCCAGTTACACAAGGGTATTGGAAGAATAATGTACTTGAAGGGGCAGTGCAGTCTTCTGCTGCATTGACTGAAAAACTATCACTTGGAGTTTATTATAGCTACAATGATGATAAAATGTGGGCAAGACATCAGAACTCATCAATCCTTATGATGGAAAATAACTCCCCAAGGCACAGTATTCTTTCAGGTCTGGAATATTTGCTTTCTGAGAATATCTCTTTGGGTATTGAAGGCGGAATAGATAAATATAAAGCTGATTATAATGATTACTACAGCCATGTCTTCTGCTCCCTTAAGGCAAGTAACTTCAAGGCTGCTATCGGCAGCAGGATCAGATGGAGTTCATTACTTAGCACAGAAATTTCACTTCAGCTGGATAAATATAAAGTTAGCAGCTCAGACTTAACTGATGCACTGCAGTCAAAGTATTATTCAAATTACAGAATTAAGGATATACTCTACTACATGACTGATTATATGAAACATTCAATAAATTCAAAGATTGTACTGGAACCAGGCAGGTGGGGGTATATAAATATATATATGCTTTATAATAATGTCCTTCCTGTAAATAATTCTTCGTTCAGTGATCTTTACAGAAGTGAACTTTCATCAGTAATTGAAGTGAAGATCAGAGCGTATTAAGCGAAGCTGAAGATCCGTATTTAATAAACGGGAGCATTAAAGCAGCAGAAGCTTTAGAGCTTTAACACAAAAGCTGAAGCACAAAAGCTGAAGCACTTAGAACAGCAGGTGATAAAAACAACAGCAGCAATAAGGATTACTGAAACTTTCTGATGAACTATCAGGTGAGAGAGAGAGCCTTAATACAAATAAACCGATAATGTAAATTATTATTGAGGGGAATAGAATGAAACGAAATGCACAATTACTTTTTCTTACTTTACTCCTTTTTTCCTCTGCTTATGCACAGGTATGGCATAGCGCTTCTGAACCGCTTATTAAAGTTTCTATGAATGACCTTTTCTTTGTTTCCGAAACAGAAGGTTTTATGGCAGGAGACTCAGGCTGTGTGTATCATACAACTAATAGCGGAGCAAGCTGGGAAAAGCAGGTTACTCCGGTAAACAAATCTATAAAGAAATTGTTTTTCCTGAATTCCAGCTATGGATGGGCTGGTACAGGACAGGGAAGTGTGCTCATAACCACAAATGGCGGAGCAACATGGACTGAAAGCAGCTTTGCCGCATTAGTGCCTTCTATTTCATTTTCTTATCTGGATGCAATTTATTTCACAAGCCAGAAAGAGGGATTTATTGCTGCAGGCAAGGATAAAGCAATTTATCTTTTTAAGACTACAGATGGCGGATTAAGCTGGAGTAAGAAAGATTCACTTACTGGAACAGTTTCCAGAAGATGGTATGATATGAGTTTTTATGGTGCCGATAAAGGGGTTATAATTGGTGATAAAAAAGATATTATAAAATACTCAACTAATAGTGGAAATAGCTGGACTTCTGCAACGCCAATTGCAGATAATTTTTTCGGTATCTTAAAAGCAGCAAAATTTTTAAGTCCCACAGAAGTTATTGCTTTGGGGGAAGGGAATGAATTTAATGGTCTGCCAACACCGGTCTATAAATCAACAGATGGTGGAAATACCTGGTCTAAGAAGAATTTTACTTCACAGTGTTTCGACAGAACAAAAGATGTGTTTTTCAAAAATTCAAAAGAAGCTGTTGCAGTAGGCAGTAATGGTTTCAGCAAAATGTTTTATGCAAAAACCACAGATGGCGGAGAGTCGTGGACTCCATATTCAGGATATTATTCCTTCGGACTTCAGGTTGTGACCGGAATGAATAATTCTGTTTATGCTCTTGGAAGCGACAATCATATCATTAAGTCAAACGATCTGGGCCAGTCCTGGCAAATTCTTCCTATGAAGACTACAAGCAGCATTTATTCCATTCAGTTTAAGGGTAACCGCGGATATGCCCTTAGCCGCTCAAGCGATATCCTGGTAAATGAGGATGGTAATGGTGAATCCTGGAAATATCAGGCTAGTGCAGGTGAATGGGAAGCCTATTCAATGGCTTTCATTAATTCAAATACAGGGTTGGTATTAAAAGAACACAGACATATACTGAAGACTACCGATGGTGGTCAAAGCTGGAAGACAGTGCTTCAGCCTGTTGCTTTTAATTCAAGAAATAAGGTCGGAGGAATTACCTTCGCGGACCAGAATACCGGTTATGCATGGATGAGTCTGGATGATTATGGCGATTACAGGATATTTAAGACTACAAATGCTGGTGACTCATGGGCGGCAATTGACACAATTTCAGGTCCAGGTTACATATCAGGCGATATAGCTTTTTTTGATGCTTCTACCGGAGTTATTGCCGGGCCAAAACGCTGGATGGTCCGTACTTCAAACGGCGGAGCCAGCTGGGACACGGTTAAGATCAATAATGTGCCTTCAGGCGTAATCTCCAAGGACTTTGAAGATGTAATAGTTATTGATAATTCACACGCATGGGCAATATCAGAAAAGATGATCCTTTTTAGCTCAGATAAAGGACTAAACTGGAATTATGTTGATCATGGTCTTAAAAACATTGACTCAGCATTTTATACTATTTCATTTTATAATGATAAGCTTGGATATATCGGATGTTTTGACGGTACCATTATTAAAACTACCGATGGTGGAAAAACCTGGGCAGTGGACCTTACATACAAAGATGTTCACCGGTTCTATAGTTCAGGCTTTAATGAAAACGGCAAGATCTTCTTTGGTACATTAAACGGGGTTATTATTACTGAAGGGCAGTCCGTCGGTGTTACTGAAAAAAAGAATATCAGACCGGTAAATTTTAAACTTGAACAGAATTTCCCTAATCCATTTAATCCTTCTACTGAAATAGGCTTCAGCCTTCAGCAGGAATCAAATATCAGCCTAAAAATATTTGATGTTATAGGACGAGAGATCAGGACATTAGTTAATAATCAGTACTATAAACCTGGTTATTATTCCATAAGATTTGATGCAGAGGGATTAGCAGGCGGAGTTTATTACTATCAGCTTAGTTCAGGCAGTAATAACATTCAAACAAGAAAGATGATCTATTTAAAATAATTTTTTTCAAATAAGCTTACTCTCTTAGAAAATTAAAATTGATATAAATAAGGTAAATTTATAGCGGAAGACAAATGAAAATTAAAGTACTTGTTATATTATTCTTTATTCTCTGCATTTCCTCAAATGCAGAACTGGTTATTAAAAAGCCCTTAAAAAAGACTCCAACAACGTTCGCAATTATAGTTGACCAGACCACATATTCAAAAATCCCGCGGGCAATTGATGCTTATAAGGAAGCAATTGAAAACGATGGATTATCGACATATGTTCTGATAAACGATTGGAAAAACCCAGATGAGATAAAATCTGAAATCCTAAAGTTATATAAAAGCAAAACACCTTTAGAAGGGATTGTTCTTCTAGGTGATATTCCAATCCCGATGATCAGGAATGCACAGCATATGACATCAGCCTTTAAGATCGATGAAAGCAAATCTTTTTATAATTCTTCTGCCCCATCAGACCGTTTCTATGATGATCTGGATCTGAAGTTTAGTTTTATTAAGCAGGACTCAATTCATAAACTTTGCTTCTATTACAAACTTTTAGCTGATTCACCTCAAAGAGTTGAAAAAGATATTTATTCAGGACGGATTAAAGCTTCAGTTGATGATGAGACAAAATATAAGGTTATTGAAAAATATCTTTTGCGTGTAGTGGAACAGAAAAAGCAGCAGAACCCTTTAGATAATATGCTCATATTTACCGGTCACGGCTATAACTCTGAAGCCATGTCGGCGTGGACTGATGAACACGTAGCTCTAAGAGAACAGTTACCTCAGCTTTTTACTCCAGGCAATAAGCTCAAGCATCTGAACTTTAAGATGAGCGATCAGATGAAGGATATTCTGATGACCGAGCTTCAGGATCCAAGGCTTGACATTGCGGTTTTCCATGCACATGGCGATGATGACAGGCAGTATATAGTTGACCTGCCTAATCCACTGAGCAATGATGGTAAACTTGAATCAGTTAAATTCTATTTAAGAAGCAAGCTCAGGGCAGCAAAGAGAAGAAAGCAAAATGTTGATGAAGCAAAAGCATACTTTATGAAGTCACTAAAGGTTCCGGAAAGTTGGTTTGAAGGTGCTTTTTCAGATTCATCGATTGCTGCAGATTCAGTTTTTGAATATAGTCTTGATATCCATATTAATGATGTACGAAGCATGAAGCCTGAAGCTAAGCTGATGGTCTTTGACGAATGTTTTAATGGATCATTCCATGTCTCGCCTTATATTGCAGGTGAATATGTATTAGGAAATGGAAATACAATAGCCGGAATTGCAAATACAACAAACGCTTTGCAGGACCAGTGG